>JAQWRY010000076.1 GCA_029243485.1 Candidatus Binatia bacterium
AAGCAGGCGTCGAGCCCCAAGAAGGGCGGATCCCTCTGGAGGCCCAAGACCGGCGAGCGCGTACTCGACTGCCGAAAGTTGCCCGCGATCTTCCAGGTGCTGGAGCGCCGGAGGCGTGCATCGCTCAAGACGGGTCGCCGGGACTACGTCTTCACCGACTCGCTGGGCAAAACCCTGTCCCAGGACTGGCTCCACAAACGAGTGTTCAAGCCGACCCTGCGGAAACTCGGCATCGCCCATCGGGGCCAGAACGACGGCATGAGGGACACCTTCATCACGCTGTCCCTCTCGGCGGGGGAGGATCCGGGCTGGGTCGCCAAGTTCTGCGGGACCTCCGAGCGGATGATCTGGGAACACTACCGGGCCTATCTGCCCGATCAGGCAGACGGTTCCCGTGTCAGTGCCGCGCTCTTATCTGTTACCCGGCTGTTACCCGAGACAACAGAAAACGAAGACAATCCTGCAAAAACAGGTACTTAAAACTGGAGGCGGGGGGAATCGAACCCCCGTCCGAAAGCACTCAACCAGAAGCTACTACACGCTTAGCTCACGTTTTAATCTCACCGCTTCGCCCCCCGTGAGCGGGGTTCTTGCGGCCAGCTTGGAAAATTTAAGAGACGCGCCTCCTAGCTGCAGTGCGAATCCGATCCCAATTAAATGACACTCAGTTCAACGGCTTGGGAGGCCGCTAAGTGAGCGCCGAGCGGACTAAGCCGCCTGGAGTTGGTAAAAATTGTCTGCAGTTAGATTGCAGCCCGGGATGATTAACGAGGCCAACCCGGATCCTCGGCGTGCAACTCCTGACTTTGTAAACCTCCGTCGAAACCTGGTCGCCCCCATTAGCGAGCCAACCCCAGTATAAGCACGCGGGCGGCTGGGAGGAAGGGGGTTCCGGGCACGGAAAGTCGTCAGGTTTCCTCGGGCGTGGGAGAGGCTCAGTGCCCCGGGGCAGCGGGCGCAGCCGGGGCGCCCGTCGAATCCGCCGAAGATCCCGCCAGGCTGGCCCGCAGTGCAGGCAGCACGGCACGCGAGAGCTTGTCCTGGCCGAGGTCGCCCAGGTGGAGGATGTCTCCAAAGTCCTCGTCTACGAACGGACCGGATTCGTCCAGGGAGACGAACGTCACGCCCGGCTTGTCGCTCAGCTCGCGCGCCAGCTCGAGGAATTCCGTCCGCAAACCCACGTCGTAGAGCTCGGCCGATACGGAGTGAAGCGGCGTTTCCACGATCACGACTTCGATCCCTGCCTCGAGGAGGCGGTCTACACCCTGCCTAACCAGAGCGTACTGGATCGGGACGTGCGAGCCGGCGGTGATCTCGCGCACCATCGGCGTCTGGTGCGTTCGCACCGTGGGACCGAGAGGTCCGCCGAACTGCCGGGAGATCTCCTGCAGCTGCTCTTCGGGCATCGGCGCCATCGCTTCTTCCCAGAAAGCGATCGGCTCGCGTCCCGCCTGGAACGGTCGGACCGCGTGCGGCTCGAGGCCGCCCTCGTCCCTACGACCGAAATCCTGACGCGTGAACCGCCGGAGGCGATAGAGCCCGGCGAGACCGAGGACCTCGCGGAACCGGTAACCGTTCAACGTCGCGGCCCCGAAGAGACGCAGAACCGTCGTGCGGTTCTCCCAGGCGAAGCCCGGGCCGGCCGCCGTGAGCAAGTTGACGATCGCGCGGACGTTCGCCGTGCCACGACCGGCGACCGGTTCGATCCGGATCGGACGATGCGTGTTGAACTCCGAGAGAGGAAAGACCACGACGTCCGGCTTCGCGTCGACGAGATCTTCGATGAGCGAACGGGTCTGGAACGGAAGGTGGCCCGGCCGCGCGAGCTTCACGACGTCCAGATTGGGCACCTGCTCCTCCAGGAACGGCTCCGAGAAACCCGCCATGCCGCGACTCGTCCCGAGAACGACCGCGACCTTCTGTCCCGGCGGGCTCCCTTCGGCCAACCACGCACGCTCGCGCGCGGTGATGTGACTCGACGGGTTCGTGATCGGGACGTGACTCAAGATCATCCCCCACGGGCCGCTCCCGCCGAGAAGCAGAGCATCCAGGATCAGGACCGAAACGACCGCCACTGCGGCGGCCCACGGGAACCATCCCGAGCGGTCAGAACTGGAAGTAGATGAACGGGGTTCCACCATCTTCACCTAGCAAAACGATCGCAAGCAGCAGTCCCGTGTACAACACGGCCCGAGCGAGGAACGGCCACCGAAGCACGATCTCCGGCTCATCGGTTTTCCACTGAATCAACTCCATCAGCATGAGCGGCCCGAGGAGCATCGCAAGAGGCCGAACCCACTGCGCGACCGAGACCGCGTGAAACGGCCCGACGAGCTGCGAAAGCAGCGCCCCCGCGTGCGCCAGGCTCTCGGCGCGGAAGATCACGAAGCCGAAGCAGAGCAGATGGAACGTCACGAAGATCGCCGCAGCCTTGCGGAGATACGCACCACTCGGCCACGCCTTTCGTACCCGCAGACCCAGCGGCTGCAGCGCACGCTCGAGTCCGAGCAACGCCCCGTGGAAGGCTCCCCAGACCACGAAGGTCCAGGCGGCCCCGTGCCAAAGTCCCCCGAGCACCATCGTGATCATGAGGTTCGAGACCGTTCGGAACGTCGTGCCTCGATTCCCGCCGAGAGGG
This sequence comes from Candidatus Binatia bacterium, assembly GCA_029243485.1. Lineage (NCBI taxonomy): Bacteria > Candidatus Binatota > Binatia (SeqCode) > Binatia bacterium. Next base: position 2,639 of record JAQWRY010000076.1, read on the forward strand.
ATATAGAGGTAGTCGCGAAGCCAGTTCGAGAGGCTGATGTGCCAACGCCGCCAGTACTCCCCGATGCTCGCCGAGAAGTACGGGACGTCGAAGTTCCGCATGAGATCGAAGCCCATGATCCGCGCGATTCCCCGCGCGATATCCGTGTACCCCGAGAAGTCGCAGTAGATCTGGAACGTGAACGCGTACGTGGCGAAGAGGACCTCCGCACCCGTTGCCGAAACCCCGGGCGCGTAGACCGCATCGACCAGTGGCGCGAGATTGTCCGCGATCACGACCTTCTTGAAGAGCCCCCATAGGGAGAGCCAGGTGCCCGAGGCGATGTCGTTCGTCGTCGCGCGACGTTGCCGTTGGATCTGAGGCAACAGATGCGTGGCACGCTCGATCGGGCCCGCCACCAACTGCGGGAAGAAGGAAACGTACAAGCCGAAGTCGATCAGGCTCCGCGTCGGCACCAACTGACGCCGATAGATGTCGATCGTGTAGGAGAGCGTCTGGAACGTGTAAAACGAGATCCCGACGGGCAGGACGACCTCGATCGCCCACGGCGCGAGGCGCGCTCCCGTAGGTTCGAGCAATGTCTGGAGGCTCGCCGAGAAGAATCCGACGTACTTGAAGAAGCCGAGGATCCCCAGGTTCGTCGCGAGACTCACCAACAGCCAACGCTTCCGAACGCCGGGGTCCTCCGACGCGTGAAGCCGGATCCCGACGATGTAATCGACGACGGTCGAGATCCAGAGCAGCGAGAGGAAGCGCGCGTCCCACGCGCCGTAGAAGGCGTAGCTCGCCAGCAGCAGGAAGACGTTGATCCCCCTGCGCGGCAGCAGATACAGCCCCATGAGGACGAGCGCGAAGAAGGCCCAGAACTCGAAGCTATTGAAGAGCATGACCCGCGTTCGCCCCGCTACGGCCGCCGCTCGCCCGCAGGACGCGGCCGATCGCTACGCCCGCAGAGCTCGAACCCGATTTCGCCCTGGGTAAACGAGTTCCCGAGCGCCGGGTCTACAGAGGTATAGAGGCGACTCGAGAAGAAGTCAGAGCGATAGGTACCCAACAAGTCATACCCGGCCCGCCCGGACCGCAACCCGTCGAACTCCTCTTCAAACCGCGCCAACCCGCGGCTGTGAACGCTGTTCGAGCCGATGTCCGGCAGCACGAAGTAGTCGGGTTCAGCTTCGAGCCACTCCCCCGGCTCTTCCATCCGCAAAGTGAGGCCGAAGAACTTGAAGGGAACCTCCAACCCCATCCACGCGGCGTAGTAGCCAGGCGCCGCAACGAACGGAGCATCCGCGTTTTCACTTGCCCTCTCCACGGCGTCGGCGACCTGCCACTGCTGGTCAACGGAGAACCGCGACACCTGCGAGAACGTGAGCGCCGCCGAATAGACCCACGCGAGAGCCACGAGCGCGACGCGGCGCGCAGGCAGATCCGCCAGGAACGTCGCGGCGAGGAGGGCGAAAAGGGGCACGAACGCAAGGAGGTATCGGACCTCGTGTACCTCGTCAAAGACGTCGGGATCTTTGGGGTCAATTTATAAGAGACACTTCCGGCGCGGTCACTCGCCTGCGCAGCGCGTGGATCCTGCTACTTGCGACGAGTCCTCGTCATCTTCTTGACCTTCGGAGTTCCATCGCACCTCAGAACCCGACGACCGTCGCCGCCGCTCGCGCACAAGAACCGGACCTCGCTCCAGGCTTCGTGGTGGCGGCTACCCATCGACCTGGGCAAATCGGCCGGTCATCCTTCCTATCGTCAGTCCGCTGGGATCAGGTGTTTCTTCGAGATCGCCTGACGCGCCGACTGCGGCGCCTCACCGTGGATCCAACGGTCTATCCAATACAGGAGTACCCCTGCGGAGGCTCCTCGAGCACGCTCGCGCTCTCGGAGGACGGCAGCGTTCTCGCTTTTGTTGGAGAGAACGCGGGGACACTTGGCTTGGAGTCCGATCGCCAGGCCGAACGCGATGGGGTGCGTCTGGAGTGGACGTGCGATCCCAAAGGGGGCACGTGCCGTGAGATCTCGGCGTGCCCCGGCGATCCCGCCTCCACGCGTGAGCCTGCGGCGCGCGGCAGAGCCAGGCGTTCGTGGATCCCGCCGAAGGCGAGTACCAACGTTGTCTCTAGACCGGCGACACCATGAACGCGCAGGTCGACGCAGCCATTTCGCCCGAGGTCCCCTGGAAGGCTCAGAAGAATGGTTGGCAGCGCAGGAACCGCAATGGTGCGGTCGAGATCGTGCGGTTACGCAGCAGTCCCGCTCGCAGCGTCGCAAAAGTGGTGAGTTCGTCGCCGGCGCTCGACCTGCCCTACCTTCCTCCCAATGCGCCGCACGGGGTGCGGGTCCAGCCCCACGAGACCACCACCGGTCGGTGCTGGGAGGCTGATTTCCCGGCGTCTCCGGTGCGCGCCAATCGGCGCGGCGAGATCGCACCGGGCGGCGTCTCGCGCGGCTTGTTCCGCGCAGATCTCAACTGATCTGCCCCGTGTGGCCGGCGCGCACCGAATCGCTCCCGGTGCGCTTTCTCAGTGCTCGGCTGCGAGCACGGGGAGTGCAAGTCGTGGGAAGCACGGAATGTGGGCTGCGAGCCACAGGTCCGACTGTCGCCGGGCGAGGTCGTTGAAAGTTCTCGTCGGCGTGCCGTCGGCGGGGTCGATGACCGTGTTGCCGGTGAGAAAACCTGAGAGCAGGGCCGGGCTGCCAATGGGGCGCGTGCAACCATCGCCAACGTGGCAGAAGCTCGTGTCGGTTTCGCGAGCGTGACATCCCGCGCAACTATTCAAAGACAACTCGAAGCGAGCACAGCGGTCCGGCAGTGTCGCAGAACTTACCCCGTCGAAGAACGAGGCCGAACCGTAGGGGACGCTCGCCGCGAGGAAGGGGGCACCCACCGGGTGCTCGTCGGGTACCGTGAAATCGTTCGCGCAGATGATCGGCGCATTCGGGTTGACCCAGTTCTCGAGATCGGTGGTGAAGTTCAAAGGCATGTGGGGGTTTTGTTTGGTCGTATCGGGAACGAGAAGCCCGGTTGCGGGAGATAAAACGAATTCTCTTAGTTCCCATTGAGAAGCGAGAGCGTTCTCATTGGTGCGGAGCTGGCCCAGGGAACTGCCGTTGGGGTTCCCTGGAGTGGTTCCACCCAGAGAGAAGATGTCGGTGAGATTTTCCAGTTCGTCATTGTACAATGGATCGCCGGGGCCGCCGAGAGTCGGGTCCTGGAGATCGAGCCATTTGCGCGCGTACTTCCGACACGGTTTACATCCGGGAAGATTGACTTTGTACTCGAGGATCACGCCGAACCGCAGCGGGTCGCACGTGTCCGTGTTCAGCAGGCCGAAGACGAAGCGTCCCTCCCCGCAATCCCCGCCGCCACCACCACCGTAGGGCGAGTTTCCGCGCAGGTCGACTCGGTTGACGATGGCCATCAGTCGGAAGGGGGCAATGCTAAGATCGAGTGGGACACCCGCACCTCCGCTTGCGAGTTGCCAGCGGTCGATGACGCTCTGCATCGCCGTTCTCGCCGGAATCGAGAGGCCGTTGACGGTTTGGTCGACGAGCCAGTTCTCGAGAAGGTCGAGGGTGAACGCCGAGGGATCGAGGCCGGTCGCCGAGGGGTTCGCCATCTCTTCCATCAGGCGACCGAAAGTCCATTTGCCCATGGCCGTGCCGGTGGATGGGGTACAGGGGTCGAACGTACGATCCGGGTCCTCGACGACATTCACGTCGGTGATCATCAGCGTGAGGTCTGGGTCGACCGTCGCTGGGGAGATGACCGGGAGCACCGGGACGCTCGAGGTGGACCCCCCCGGGGCGAGGAACTCCGAGAAGAATCCGCCGGATGCGGGACCTTCCCCGGCCAGCACCCGGCCCTCGAACACGGGTGTATCCCGACCCTGTGCCACTGCTTCCGACTGCTCGAGAGCAGCGCTGTATTCGCTCCATACTTTCGAATCCCACGGGATCGTGCCGGTGTAGACCGCCTGGTCCGTGGCGCTGGCTTCGAGGATCACCGGCTTGCGTTCGCCCACATCGATCTCGAGCGAGGGCGGGAGGCGCTTCAATTCTGTTCGGGCGAAGGTCACCCGAACGCTCGCCGTTGGGAGAACGTGGCCGGCAGACGTTCCCGCCGGCGCGTTCGGCGATATGTCGATCGAATCGATCTTGGGCGGGTGGGCTGCGAAGACCTCGGCTAGAGGCAGGCAGCGTCCCTTGGAGCGGTCGAGGGCAACTGGTCCCGTACACGCCTCGGCCACGGTCGTGAGCGCGGCTGCGGGGAGCATTCCTGCCGATGCGCTTGCGGTATCGCCCACGCATTGATCGGCGAACTCGACGATCTCGGAGGAAGAGAACTCCGGGCAGGCCGAGCCGTATCGTGCGAACGTTTTCCCCACGATCTTGTCGAGGCGCACCTCACACGATGTGAAGTCGACGTCGCCGGTGAAATCGCCTTGCTTCGATGCTCTGGAATGCAGTTTCAGGGCGCAAGCGAAGTATTTTCCGTAGGCGCTCTGAAGTGACGAGGCGCAACGGGCGGCATCATCCGCGCCGGCGGTGCCGACGGTACCGACGAGGACGATGCACATCCCGAGTGCGAGGACGAGATGTCGGGTGGGGGGAGGATTTTTCTTCATTGCGTTGACTCCTGCGCGGATGGGGGGCGGGTGGTCGCTGGAGCGCGCCGCCCGGGTGCTAACAAGAGTTGTTTGTTCTCATAACTAATAGAGGTTAGTCAAGGCCTCGATTCCGAACCAGGGCTCGGCGGGGCTTGCCCCCCCCCAAATAAAGGGTGTTTCTGCCTGCTCCGGGGGGCATCCGGACCCCGGGCCGCAGGCCCGCTTGTAGTAGTTCTCCAGCTTCACCACGTTCTTCATCGAGCGGCGGTAGCGCTCGATCTTTCCCTGCGTCTGCGGATGGTAGGGCGCTCCTCGCGTGTGTTGCATCCCGTGGCGACCGAGGTAGGTCGCCAGATCAGCCGCGACGTAGCAGGGACCGTTGTCGCTCAGCAGTCGAGGCCGGTGCACGACCGCCACCTCGTCGACTCCCGCCTTCGCTCGCGCAAGGTCGAGTGTCGCGGTCACGTCCGACGCCTTCATCGTCGTGCCGAGCGTCCACGCCAGGATGTAGCGCGAGTAATCGTCGAGCACGGTCGACAGGTACTACCAGCCCCAGCTCACGACGCGC
>JAQWRY010000077.1 GCA_029243485.1 Candidatus Binatia bacterium
GGGGGTAAGAATGATCGGGAACCCTCCAGATTAGCGGTAGCCGACATGAACGGCCTCTTTGGCCAGGTCGCCGGGTAGCCTCCACCGCGAAGCCTTGAGCCAGGTCTAGTTTTCGGGTCCAGGTGGCCGCGGCGTAGCCGCCGGGCGGCATCACCTGGCCGCTCCTCCTAGATCAGACGCGCTTCGACCAAGTCGATCCGCAACTCTTGCGAGTAACTCGTGACCACTTTTGTGACCCCCCTGTGCGACCGCCAGCGACCTTCCACGAACGATGGCGTGGATGAAGTCCAGGAAACACGGGCGTGGAGGGTCGTGGAAGGGCGTGGAAGTGAAGGAGCAACGGCCTTCTAAGCCGTAGGTCGAAGGTTCGAGTCCTTCCTGGCGCGGTTCGTTTCCAGCTTCGGCATGGCGGCTCGTCGGGGCGGGGGACCGTCTCTTCCGTGCCCTTTGCCGTGGCCATCTGCCCTCGCGACCAGGTATTGCGCGTCGCGTGAGCATGCGGGAGAAGACGTCAGGCCCAGTGGCGTTGCCACCTAGCGAGGAGCCCCGATGACCCGATTGATTCTATTGGTTTCGACCCTGCTGACCCTGATCGCTGTGGCCGAGCCCGCGAGCGCGGAGATCTTCGGCTTGCTGGAGACACCGGACGGATTCGCCTCGCAGATCGGGAACGTGCAGGGCTGGGCGTACACGACGATGCCTGGGGCGGAGCTGATCCAGCCGTTCGACGTGCTGGTGAACGGGGTAAAGAAGATGGAGGTGCCGTGCTGCTCGGAGCGGGGCGACGTGAAGGGGGAGGACCCGGACATTCCGTTGCAGACGGGCTTCTCTGGCGTGACGAACTGGGCGCGTGAAGCCGGTGGAGACCCGATCGCGGTCCAGGTGAGGGTGCGGGACACGATGGGCGGCGAGAAGCTGCTGACGCAGCCGAGCGTGGCCGTGTACGGGCTGGCGAGCTTTCCGTTCAGCTCGGTGGTGGAGTGGGGGGAAGTGTCGGGTCCGGTATCGGACGGGCCGCAGGGCGGGCTGCCGCTGTCGATCACATCGCGGTGCACGCTGTCGAACACGGGCGTGTTCACGCCAGGCTCGGCGGAGCTGGTGTGCACGAACCTGGTATCGACCAAGGGGGACGGGTCGGAGGTGGAGATGTGCGCGGGAGGGGTACGCTTCGGCTGGGACAAGGCATCACAGGGTTTCAAGCAGGTGAGCGACTGCGAGGTGCTGCCGCGCTGGACGGACAACGGGGACGGGACGGCGACGGACAACACCACGGGGCTCGTGTGGGAGTTGAAGACCGACGACGGCTCCATCCACGACGTGGACAACCACTACGACTGGTCCACTGGTTCTCCCTGGAAGCCGGACGGGACGGCCTTCGTGGATTTTCTGGGCACGCTCAACGGGGGCGAGTCCCAGAACGGCGTCACGATCGAGGGCTGCTTTGCGGACGAGTGCGACTGGAGGTTGCCGACCGTCGTGGAGTTGGCGGGAATCCTCGACCTGAGCGTGCCGGGCTGCGGGGCCGATCCCTTTCCGCCGTGCACGACGATTCCGGGCGAGACCTTCTCGTCGTTCTACTGGTCGTCCTCTACCTTCACGGGCAACCCGGGCAGCGCGTGGGGCGTGGGCTTCTTCGATGGCCTCGTCAACTTCGGCAACAAGAACGGCGTCCTCTACGTTCGTGCCGTACGCGGCGGCTCGTGAGGTCGATGATTTGGTCCTTCGACCTTTGATAGGCGTGTTGTCTGAACGCAGTAACAGTGAAACACGCAATGCCAGCTTCTCGGGCAGCCCTCTGCCTGTCCTCGTCCGCCTACGCTGACGCGGCGCCGTTGTGACAGTGCTGTGACAGTATTGGCCGGATACGCTCGGGCAACATGTGCGCGGATCCACGAATTTGCTGAACATAATGTCCGTACGTATCCGCTGGTGCCGTCCCGAGGGGGTTCGATTCCCCCCGCCTCCACTTGTAACCCCTCGGCTTGACTCGGTTTCGAGTCGGCCGAGGGGGTTCATCCGAACAGCTTCCGAACAGGTTTGCGATTCGGCGACCGTTGTCGGGTGACGGTAGCCAGGTTCGGTAGTGTTCCCAGATCATCTGCTCGGACGTTCCGCAGAAAGCGGCGACCCACGCTGGGTCCTCCCTGGCAGTCAGGGCTGCGGTGATGAACGTGTCGCGCAGGGCGTAGCTGCCGCGATGAGCGAGTCGGAGCATTCGAAGGGTCGGTGCGAATACCCGCTTGTGCAGCCACTCCTGCGAGAGTGGGCGGCCACGCGAGTCGGTGAAGACGTACTCTCGGAACCCCGTCTCAATCGACGCACGGCGCTGGCTCTGGAGTGCCTCGAAAATGGCTGAGGATATAGCCGACATGAAGCGCGCTTTCGCCGCCTGGACGACAGGATGGCTCCTTATCGGCTATCCACTGCTGTGCCCGAGCGCGTTCGACGCGAGCGCGACGAACGCCACAGCCGACGGCGAGACGTCACAGGTCTTCGCAGCCCTCCCCGAGCGACGTGACGGCGCCGACGTTGCGCTGCCGGAGAATCCGGGCGTCGATCCGGCGCGAGCCCGGTGCCGGCGACGCGCCCTACGCCTGTTTTGCTTTACTGAAAGCCTTGACGTACCGGGTGCATGCCTCGGAGAGATCGGTTTTGGTGTCGCCATCGGCCAGCCAGTTCTGCGCCACGGCAATCTTGCTGGCCTGCCCACCCCGAGCGATAGCCGCGGCGATCTCGTCAGAAGCCTGCTGCCGGGAGAACGCCGCCAAATCGCCGATCGTGGCATTGACCGTTGCCGGATCCAACCCTTTGCGAATCGCCTTTTCCAGATTACCGACGGCCTTCTTCAAGCTGTTCATTGCCGCCCGGATCTTTCCCCTGTTGAACTGGGAGAGGGCGCTCTCAAGTTGATTTTTGGCGGACCGCAAGCTGTTGGCCGCCAATCGAGGCGTAGTGGGATCCGACAGCAAGGGTGTGATCACGGCGACGGCGGCGGCGGTGACACTGGGCCAGCCGGGAGGGGGTGCCGAGTCTGCCTCGAAACGCGCGACCGCAAAATTCTGCCCGGAGGAGCCGCCGCCCAAATAGGCCTGCCCCGCGACGACGATCTTGCCGTCTGACTGTAGGGCGACCGCGTAGCCTTCGTCGTCAGAGTTTCCAAAGTCTGCCGTCGCGACGCCGCCCACTCCGAACGTCGCGTCCTCGCTTCCGTCCGACTCATAGCGAACGACCGTCATATCGTAGGCGTCGGAATCGTAAATCAGGCTGCTTCCCGTGTAGGTGTACCCCGCCGCGACGATTTTGCCATCGGGCTGCAACGCCAGAGAATAGATTCCCACGTCGTCGTCATTTCCCGAGTCGGTGCTCTCTGTAATCACGATACCACCGGCGCCGAACGACGCGTCCAGGCCCCCGTCCGACTCGTAGCGAACCAGTGCAAAGTCGTAGTCGTATGTGACATCGTCGGCCTCAGAGCCACCCACGAGGATCTTGCCGTCGGGCTGGATCGCCACAGCCCTGGCGTAATTCTGTGGACCCGCGAAATCGGTGGTCACGACGCCACTAGTCCCGAACGTCGTATCCAGGCTCCCATCAGACGCATGGCGTGAGACCGTGAAGTCAAAGTCGGGGGGGAAAGAACTATTCGTGTAGCCGACTGCGACAATCTTGCCGTCAGCTTGCAAAGCCATCCCACGGGCCGGGCCCGGAATTACCCCGAAAGGCGAATCGACCACACCGCCCACTCCGAAGGAGGTGTCCAGGCTTCCGTCCGACTCGAACCGTGCGAGATGAGCTCCAGCGGTAAGGATCTTTCCATCCGCTTGCACGGCGACGTCGTTACAGCTCCCGCCAACGACACCGGAAAGAACTTTGCCGCCCACGCCAAACGTCGCATCGAGGCTCCCGTCCGGCATATAGCGAGCAAGCGGGAGTTGGCTGTTCGTGTCCGATCCACAAACGAGAATCTTGCCGTCGGGCTGCCGGGCCACCGCGTTGCCGAAATCTGACCCGCCGAAATCCGTCGTCACCACTCCCCCGACACCGAAGGATGTATCCAGGTTACCGTCCGACTCATAGCGAACTAGCCCAAAGTCGACGCCGGAGGAGCCCGGGACCGCAAACCCGGCCGCAACGATCTTCGCGTCGGGCTGGAGAACAACCGCGTCTGCCCCGCCCGAAATGGGGGTTGTCACCCGACCACCGGTTCCGAATGTCATGTCGAGGTCGCCGGCTGCGCCCCGCGCGGGCGCCGCGTTGAAGGTGAGGACGAGCAAAATCGACGCGAGCACGCGATTCCATCGCATACCACGGCCGTTCGCGGAAAACAGGTGTATTCGATTTTGCATGATTTTCTTCTCCCCCGTGCGTATTCATATTCGCAGAAGCCCCATGGGAATGGACCGGCGCTCACGACTTTGAAACGTTAATACACATCGCCGTCTACCGGCAAGGGTTGGTTCTCGGGTGCTGAAACGGTAGCCCAAATTAGTCAGCACCTCTGCAAAAGTAGCAACCATAGGCCAAAGACCTAATCTTGGAGGCAGCCCGTCGGTTTGTTCAGCGCGGTGTCTTTGCCTGGGAAGCAGGAGGCATAGTAGATTTTTTTATGGCTGTGCTCCACAAGAACACTCAGAAGCTCCTCGGCGCCGGCGGCGAACACGGTCGCAGTCATCCAGGCAAGCCATGGTACGAAATAGCCTACTGGTGTGATGTGGATTACCAGGGCCAAGGATTGGCGGCAGAATGTGCTCCTGCTCCATGAGGCAGAACGAGGCAGAACGAGGCGCACGCATACGTCCGATAAGGAGCCGTTATGTCGCCTCGGGGCCAAAAAGGGGCTTCATGTCGGCTATCCGCGAGTGTGACCGAGTGTCGGGGAAACACGAACGAATCGGGCGTCGCATCTGCGGAGCGGGCAAGCCATAGCGTGAGCGTCGTGCAAACCCGAGATGTGAGCGGCACGAGGCGGCCCGTGCCTGCGTCAGTCTTTGGTTGAGGCACGACAAGTTTTTCAGAGACGATCACGGCGGGCGTTCGCGTGCGACGTCCTACGCTGCCCGCGCTGCCCGGATACACCTTCGTCAAAGGCTTTGCCGACAGCATGGCGAAGAGCGACGAGATGGCGGAGAGCTTCGTCCCCGTGCTGGTGAAGTTCGACGATTACGCACAGACGGTGTTCGAGGTCGAGCGGACGAAGACCGGGAACGCCGTGGTCTACTTGCCGGGAGCGCCCAACCCTTGGTCGGGCTCGGTGGTGTACGTGACCGCGGATCGAGTCGAGCGTCTCGACATGTCCGTGTCGGAGGCCGTCAAGAACATTAGAACGCTGGGTCGGGGCTCCGATCAGGTCGCGGCGATGCTAGCGACCGAATGACGTGTCTCTAGCCACGGAGACCTGCTAGGACTCCGGGGTCGATGTACGTCGAGTCTCGCCAATCCGTCGTTCGCCTGACCCGCCCGCTTTTTCTGCCGGCGGGCTATTTCGCGATCGTCACGCTCGGAGTCGAGGCGTTCTACCTGACGTGGGGAGCGTCGGCGTCGGTGTTCACCCTCGCCACCGCCGGGCTCGTCAGCACGGCGCTCGCCATCTTTCTGGGCTTTCGGGTGAGTGAGGCCTACGATCGGTGGTGGGAAGCGCGGAAACTCTGGGGGGCGCTGGTGAACGTGAGCCGGGCGTTCTCTCGGAAAGTGTGCACCATGATCGTCGCCGAGCGGCTCGACGGGATCGATTCCGAAGAAGAGGCGGCCGTCGCGCGGCGTGACATCCTCTACCGACACATCGCGTATGTGAACGCGCTTCGCATCAACCTGCGTCACGGGCCGTCGATGACCGCAGCGCCCAACGAATGGGAAGAGATTCGGCCATTCCTCTCGAACGGTGAGTTTCGCCGCTACGAGGAGAACGCCAACGTGGCCACGCAGCTTCTGGCCGAGCAGGGGCAAGTCCTGCGCGGGCTGTTTGGTGTCTCGGCGCAGCAAGAGCTCGCCTATCTCGAGCTGCAGCGGGCGTTGGACTCGCTCTGCGACGTTCAGGGGGCGTGCGAGCGCATCAACAACACGGTTTTCCCGTATGGCATCACGACCGCGACGAAGGGCCTTGTTTGGGGATTTGCGTCGGTGTTGCCATTCGCCGTGCTCGACGCGAACATCACGCTTGATGCCTTGGAAGTCTTCTTCTGTGTTTCGATGTCGCTCTCGTTCGTCCTGATCGAGAAGCTCGGCGAAGATCTGAAGAGGCCGTTCGAGAACCTGCCGAACGACACTCCGATGTCCGCCCTCTGTCGGACGATCGAGATCGATGTTCGGGAGATGCACGGCGAGACCGAAACTCCTCCCCCGCTGGTGCCGATCGACGGCGTCTTGATGTAGTTGGGGGCTCAGTCGACGGCTCGCTCGAGAGCGCGGTTCGCCGTCTTCAGCACAGTGATCCGCGCATGTTTCTTGTCGTCCGCGGGGATGACATGCCACGGGGCCGCCTCGGTGCTGGTCCGCGCGAGCATCTCCTCGATCGCGACTTCCTAGTCCGCCCACCGCTCCCGATTTCGATAGTCGTGGTCCGTGATCTTGTACTTCTTGTAGGGCGCCGTCTGCGGAGCGGGCAAGCCATAGCGTCAGCGTCGTGCAAACTCGAGGTGTGAGCGGCACGAGGCGGCCCGTGCCTGCGTCAGTCGTTGCTTGCGGCACGACAGGTTTTCCAGAGACGATCACCGCGGGCAATCAAGGCCGAAAGGCTGGCGTTGGTTCCATAAGGGTGGCCCCACGCGACAACCTGTTCGGGTTCAGAGACGGTTGGACCAAATAGGTCGATGAAATAAGAGACACTCCCGGCCCAAACGGAAGGAGAATCCGATGGGAAAGGGACAAAGCGCGGAGAAGGTCGTCCGCGACATTCAGCGCAAGACACGACG
>JAQWRY010000078.1 GCA_029243485.1 Candidatus Binatia bacterium
AGGCGGATCACTTCGCGCTTCTCCGCCGCTCTCAATCGCTCGTACCGTCGTCCGAGCCGGAGCCCAAGAGACTTTTTTGAGCAACCGCACTTCGAGCACCGTCTCGGCCAGAGCGTGCTTCAAGCGGTCGTTCTCGTCCTGCAGTCCCTTTACCTCGGGGGCGCTCGCCTCGCGTTTCGTGTCGCCCAGCAGCAGCTTCTTTCCCCAGCTCGGCAAAACAGCGGCGTTTGAGATCGTGGCCCCGCCGCCCTTCGATGCGGAGTTCCCGTCAGACCCCTCCCCGGCGACGCGATTTGAGCTCTGCCGCACTACGAAGGCGCGCGTGACCCTGCGCCCCTCCTGCCGCCGCAACGAGAGCCCGCTGCACCCGGGAGGTCTTGTCGCCTGCGCCAAGAAGTCGGGCGCCGTCGTCCTCGGCGGGCTTGCCTGCCCGTTGGGAGAGACGACGATCGACTTGGCAGATCTGCGCGGAGCGGGCCCCGAAACGATCGGGATCGGTCCCTTGGTCGGGTTGTTTCCCTCGCTGGTCGATCTCGCCGCCGACTATCCCCAGGGCCCCGGCGTCTGAGCCCGACTCGATCCATGAAGGAGGAACCAATGCTTCGCACATGCATACAGAGAACACTCGGCATCTTGGTCATCCTGGCTGTCGCCGCGACGGCGCAGGCCGCTCGTGACGTGAACGTGGTGGTCGGTGAGATGCCGGTAGGCGAGACCAATGGAGCGCGCATCGCGGGTGCCCGGGTGTGTCTCGGGCTGTCTTCCGGCTCGAGCGCCGAGGGCTACGCGGTGACCGACGTGATGGGCGTCGCGCGCTTCGAGAACGTCCCCCGCGGCAGCCGTACGTACTACCTCTCGGTTGTCGCGAACGGCCGTACCGGCGCCGTCCGCACCTTCCAGGTCCAGGAGGACTACTCCGGCGGCATGGCTCCGCAGCGCGTGAACGTGACCCTGCCTGGCAATGGGGCGACCTGCACGCCGCCCGATGGCCAAGAAGACCCCGGAGAGCCTGCCGAGCCGGGTGAGGACCCAAACGACCCGGCGGATGGACGGCCCGAGGCGCCTCGCCTCCAGTTCCCGCGAGACGGCGCGACGAAGAACCGTCCGAACGTGACGTTCATGTGGCGACACCCGTTCCAGGACGAAGCGATGGATCCGGCTTTCGATCGCGAGGAGCACCACTTCCGTGTCTGCGTCGCGCGGCCGGGAGAGCCCTGCAATCAAGGCGACAGCGAGCAGTGCTCGTTCGCGACGGTACCCACGATCTACGCGGTCGGGAGCCGGGCGGGCTACTGGGGCGGCAATGGCCTCGTTGTGCCGGTGCTTCTGCGGGGGCAGCCGGTGGAGTGGTCCGTCGGGGCCTGCAACGCACACGGCTGCCGCTGGAGTGAGCGCCGCAGCCTGACCGTCAGCGGCCCACTCAACTTGTCCGCCAACAGCACCCAGCGCCTCTATGCGTGCCGGGAGTGCCGGCGAGGCGCGATGGTCGGACGTTCGTGGAACCGAGGGCGCTGTGCGCAGCGCATCCCGCGCGCGGACTGGATCGACCAGTCCGGCACCGGCGGAAGCGGCACGCCGCCGTCCAATGATCCCGAGGGCGCGATCGCCGCGTTCAATGAGATCGCCTCCATCTTCCACCATCCGCGCTGCACGAACTGCCACGTCGACGGGCGCACTCCACGACAGGGCGATTCGCGGATCGCGCACGAAGCCGACAGACGCAACATACGACCGACGCGCGGCGACAGGTGCACGGACTGTCACTCCTCGAACCCGACGCGCCGAGGATACGAGAACGCGCCGGTTCCACCGACTGGGCCGCAGAGTTGGCACCTCGCTCCGGTCTCGATGACCTTCGAAGACCCGAGTGTCATGGGAGGCCTGAAGTTGCCCGGTGACCTCTGTCGCTCCATCAAGGCAGCGGCGGGGAGTCCACAGGCCGTCGTCGCGCATGTGACCGGCGACAATCTCGTCCAGTGGGCCTTCGCACCGGGCGGCGGTCTGGTGCCCGCCCACTCGGCTGGACACGGCTACTTCACGGACAAGCTCGCCCAGTGGGCACGCAAGGGGGGTGCATGCCCTCCGTGATCTCCGCGCGCTCGGGATCTCTGATTCCGAGAAGAAACGGGGGCGCCGTCATGGCGGCGCCTACTATGATGCTGAGCGACGCAAGGCTCGCTTCCGGGGCCTTCTCGGAGCCGCCTTCGCCATCGTGCGGATAGCCGACAGGAAGAGCCCTTTTGACGAAATAACGGGGGGCTCGTTCTGGTACATGGAGCCCGTTTCGGCCCGAGTTGGTGGCAGTTTACGGACAGAAAGCGGACAGTCCGCCCGCCGAGCAGCCCCGTGGTTCGAACGGATGAACCTTGCCGCGACTCATATATGGATGAGGGACGTTCCATAGCCTATTCTCCCGTCCCCACCCGTAGAGCCTGACCAACACCGGCGCACGGAGGTCCGTGATTTGCGTGGTGAGGGGTCCCGTGAGTCAGCGCTGCCGCGCCGGGTTCCGCGATTGGAGACCATGAACTCCCATGCAATCGGCCGGAATGGCCCACTTGACTTTAGGAGCGATTCGCATCCACAACGGGCGAGCGACGTAGAGGATCGCCGCGCGGCTGTGAGATCGCGGTCCAACACATGAGCCCCCAACGAAATAACTCCGAGTTTTAGTCGTCCTGCTTTTGGGTCCAAGAAGGGGTCCACACTATGAGCCGATTTCGTATTCTCCCGATGGTCGCTCTGCTTCTTACTACGAGACTCGAGAGCGTGATTCGGCCCGTCGGAAACGCCATACGGCAAGCGATGTGGGGCCAGCGGGCGGAGCGCCGTTCGCGGGTGCGCGGCGTTGGCAGAACCCAGCCACCCGCGAACAGAGCCGGGCTCCCGCGCACCCGGAAACACCAAGCGCCGGGCGCTTGCCGTGGAAACCGGAGGCTCAGACGCTCAGCCAGTAGCCGCCGCTGGCGCTCAGGATATCGCCCGTCACGAACGAGCATCCAGGATCGAGTCGCATTCGGAGACCGCAGAATCGTCCAGGAGGCCGGCCCGAGTCCCCGGTCCTGGCCAAAGGTGCTCGCGCTCGGCTGCTGCGCCCTTGTCGCTACCGCCGGCGCTGCCGTGGCGAGCGATCCCTTGCCGGATTGGCCGGCGCAGACCTGCGCGATGACGCGGATCAAGCTCATCGCCAAAGTGATCAAGCTGCAAACGAACTGCCTGGCCAAGGCCCACAAGAAAGCCAAGGAGGTCGACCCCGACTGCATCGCGCGCGCGGACGCGAAGCTCGATCTACTGTGGGCCAAGAACGACCAGAGGTCCGAATGCACCTCCGAAGTCGACGGTCTCCTGCAAAACGTCCACGACCTGATCGACGAGCTCCGGATCACCCTCACCGACAACGCCGTCCTCGGGCTCGATCCCGAGCCCCTCAACGGCGACGACCCGCGGCGGCTCGTGTTCGCAGTGCCGCTCTGCAACTCCGTGCGCGAGGACTTCATGACCGATCTGGAGTGGCGGGAGCACTGGATCTCGACCGGCTGCTTCCCCAACTTCCTCGCGGATGTCGAGGAAGATGAGGCCGTGCACCTCGAGGATCTCCTCCAAACGCCTACGCTCGATGGGCAGCCGTCGGTGCTCGGGGAGTACTGCGACGACCTCGCCGACTACCGGGGCTACTTCCCGGCGGCGTGGCCGGCGACCTTCGACGTCTGGGCGAGCGCGGCGGGCACCGATCCGGCGAACCGGTTCGAGAGGGCCGCCGGCAACTACGTCCTGCCGCAGGGCTCGGTCGTTGCCAACGGGTGGGACGATCTGGTCGATGGGACGCTGGACATCCTGATGTTCTCGACCGTCGACGGGTCACCGGTCTCCTGGGGATCCTTTGCCGGCACCGGCACCGCCCCCGACGGCACCGAAGCCAACCACTGCGATTCCTGGACCAACTTCACCGAAGGGGCTCAGACCACCTTCGGAAACCCCGTCGAGCTGTGGAACGGCTGGTGGACGCAAGAGGAGCCCGATCTGCCTTGCAATTTGATCCCGTGGCTTCGAGAAAACTTCCCGCCCAGCGACCTGGTCGTGTACTGCTTCCAGCAGACCGGTCCGGATCCGAACCTGCGCCGGGAAGACGACGACTGAGGGCGGAGGGGACGACGACCGACCTTCGCCACGGTCCCGGCGGCGCCGGCCCGCGGCGCCACGAGTGGAGTTGGGCGGGTCGGTCTCCGAGGAGA
Organism: Candidatus Binatia bacterium; assembly: GCA_029243485.1. NCBI lineage: Bacteria > Candidatus Binatota > Binatia (SeqCode) > Binatia bacterium. The sequence continues at coordinate 4,233 of JAQWRY010000078.1, forward strand.
CCGATCGACAGAATCGGGGGACCGTGGGGCCCGACCTGAGCCTTTCGGATCACCTTGAGGTCTCCGTCGCTGGAGACCTGGCTCACTTCGAGCAGGAGGAGCGGCCTCTTCCCGCGGTGGCCACGCCGGCCCTACAGCAAGGTCGGCACATCGGGCGCCTGATCCGTGACGAGCTGCGCGGACGTCCGCGCAGGGCCTTCGCTTATCCGGACAAGGTCCAGATGGCGACCATTGGCCGCCGCCGCGCGGTGATGGAGAGTGGCAACATCCGGTCGCCGGTTTCACCGCGTGGGTTCTGTGGCTCTAGGTCCACATCTACTACTTGAGCGGATTTCGGAATCGACTGTTGGTGTTGTTTCAGTGGGGGTGGTCGTACTTGACGTTCTATCGAGGCGCGCGATTGATCATCGAGAAGCGCTGGCGATCCTACTCCGACGTCGCCCCTTGAGACGGGCGTTTCTGGTGCACGGAGTCCCGCGCCGAACACCGGCATGCGCTCAGTCCCTCTTTTCGTCCTCGTCCTCCTCGCTCCATGCGGATAGCCGACATGAAGCCCCTTTTTGGCTCCCATCCGACCTAACGGCGCCTTATCGGACGTATGCGTGCGCCTCGTTCTGCCTCATGGACGGCAGGGGCCGGAGGCCGTGGGCGAGCAAGTTCGGATCGCATTCGAGGAGCAGGAGCGACCCACGCGAACATCGATCGCGAAGCGACTCGGAATGGGAGACCGCACATTTCAGAGGCGGCTCCACGATGAAGGAACGACCTTTCGAGCGGTCGTCGAGCAGGAGAGAGGGAGCGTAGCTCTGTCGATGCTGCGAGAGCCCGGATGTCGCGTGGTCGACGTCGCGTTCGCCGTCGGTTTCGACGACGCGACGGGCTTCACGAAGGCGTTCCAGCGTTGGACCGGAGAGAGCCCGTCCACCTACCGGGCGTGGTTCACGAAGCGCGACGAGCTGCCGGAGGCACCTCGCGCCGGTGTCTACATTGACGATGTGTTCGTTCCCAGTCCGGCATCTGAAGCGGGTATTGAGGCCGGAGATGTTCTTGTGGCGGTAGGGGGTCGCGAATTGCTCTCGGTGTCCGACTTCCAGCGAGAACTCTATCTCGCCGGCGTTGGCCGTGAGGTTTCCCTCTCGATCCATCGTGGTGGAAACGCCATGACAAAGAGAGCCAAAATCGAGCAGCGCCCCAAGGATCTTCTTCCCTGAATAGCGCATCCGGTGCACTGGCGCGCAGCCCGGGCTCGACGAGTTCTTTAGGAGTCTGCTGTTTCTCCAGATCTTGGCGACCGACCGCTCGGGAGCTATCCTGCGTTTCACGGGGTATTCTAGAAATCAGGAGGAGTGATGGATCCACACCGAATCTCGACAGCACAGCAACTTCGCGAAGTCGTGGGTGAAGAGTTGCCGCTGACGGCGGCGAAGGTATTTCCCGAACTCGAAGAGACTGCCGAGGCGTTCATCCGAGCTTCGCCATTTTTGATTCTCTCGACCGCCGACGCAAAGGGCAATATCGATGTTTCTCCCAAGGGGGATCCTCCCGGGTTCGTTCGCATCGAGAATTCGAAAACGCTTCTGATTCCAGATCGTACGGGGAACAAGATGGCTCTCGGCCATCTCAACGTACTGGAGAATCCGAAGGTTGGACTCATCTTCCTTCTGCCGGGGACCCCGGAGACTTTGCGGCTCAGTGGGGTGGCCGAACTCAGCCGCGACCCGTCTCTGCTGGCGAGTATGGAGGTTCGTGGGAAGCCGGCGGTGCTGGCGATTCGCGTGCACGTCGAAGAAGTGTTCTTCCATTGCCCGAAGGCCTTCATGCGCTCCAAGCTTTGGGATTCTGCGTCGTGGGGAGAGCGCCGGCGTATCTCGATGGGCAAGATCCTTGCCCGGCGGTTGGATAAGGATACCAAGTTTGCGCAAGCGATCGACGACTTCACGGAGCAGTCCCGGCAAGAACTAGCGAAGCGCATCTAGGTTTGTTGGTGTCGCGGATAGCCGACATGAAGCCCCTTTTTGGCTCCCATCCGACCTAACGGCGCCTTACCGGACGTATGCGTGCGCCTCTTTCTGCCTCATGGACGGTTGTCGAAGGTCCAACAGGACCTAAGGAGCTTCGCCGGCATCGGCAAAAGCGATTCCAAGCCAATCGCCATCAATTTCCGTAAAGACGTTAACCCGCCAGGTTGGGGCATAGGCCACACCGTCCACCGCGATCGTCCCGCGATACGAAACCGTCAACGTGGATCCAGCCTGCGTCGTTGTGAAATCCGAAAGCGCAAAGTCGCCAAAGGTTTCGGCATCAATCGTCGCAAGGACTGCTTCGCGAGAACTGGGGCCCGTAGAAATCACAGACTGGAAACTGCTCGCAAACTTCGCTGCCAGCACCGCGCTATCCCCAAGGTCCAGACCTTCGTAATACTCGACCACCAGACGCTCGCCCAACTCCTGAATATCCGGATTTTCGCCACTCGACGAACCACAACCCGTCGGCAAGATAAACATGCCCGCCATCAAGATAGTCGCCATCGCCAAAGTCATCAGTGTTTTCATTGCCCTGATATGCCAGACCGTCAACCCCATAGAAAGTCGATCTGACGGCAGGAAACAGGGAGGCCCTGTTTCTCTCGACGGCCCTTTCTTCATCAAACAGAACCCGGCAACCGGTAGCCTGCCACCCTGCTTCCCACCCAGCTTCCCGCCCGCAGCAGAGCCGTTGGCGCTCGTGGTCCGATGCGATAAGACGTCAGGTATTGTTTCACGCTGACCTGTTCGGGTTCAGAGACGGTTGGACCAAATAGGTCGATGAAATAAGAGACACTCCCGGCCCAAACGGAAGGAGAATCCGATGGGAAAGGGACAAAGCGCGGAGAAGGTCGTCCGCGACATTCAGCGCAAGACACGACG
>JAQWRY010000079.1 GCA_029243485.1 Candidatus Binatia bacterium
CTCGCGATTTTTGTTTAGTCGCGGTGGAACTTCAGCTTGGATCGGAACGTTCGGCGTCCGCGACTAAACAAAAATCGCGAGACTAACCAACGTCCCCTCAGAAGCGGTAGCTGAGCTCCGCGCCGTAAGTCCGCGGCGGCGCGTAGTACCAGACCAAGTTCCCGAATGTTGAAACGAACGGTGAGACGAAGTTGAAGTTGGCTTCGTCGGTCAGGTTCCGGCCCCACAGCGCGACCTGTGCTCGGTCATCGAGAAAATCGTAGCTGAGCCGAGCGTGGAGCAAGTTGTAGCCACGCTGCGTCGCCTGGGGCACTTCGGTGCCCGCCCAATTGATCGCAGCGTTGTAGGCCCAATCGACGCGCGGCGTGATCCAGCCATCGAGCCACCCGGGACCGCCCGCCTCGATCCCGAAGGAATACTGAAACGAGAGGTACGACTGGAGGTCGGGAACGCCGATGAATCGCTGACCGGCGCGGTCGATCGGCTCCCCATCGAGATCGCTGATGGATTCAAAGGTGTCGTACGTCGCGTCGAGATAGCCGATCGAACCGCGAATCTGCGCACCCTCGAACGGGACCGCGAGGATCTCGACCTCGACCCCCTGTGTGGCCGCCTTCCCGGCGTTCAGCGTCTGGCGATTCGTCTGAATCCCGCCGGGCGCGTCAGGGTCTTCGGCGACCTCGAGGACCCGTGACCTGCAGATCGCTATAACCGCCGTAGAAGAGCGCCAGATTGAACGTCACTCGCTGGTCGAAGCCGATCGTCTTGAAGCCGAGCTCGTCCATGTCGAGCGTCTCCGGATCGAATGGCAGCAGCTCCTCCACCTGCGGGTTGATGACTCCGTTGAAACCACCACCTTTGAAGCCTCGCGAGTAGGTGAAGTAGCCCATCAGGTGATCGAGGGGCGTGTCGCCCATCAGATCTTCGGGCAGGGTGAACGCGAGACTACCCATCGGCGTCCATGCGTCGAACGTCTTCGAGTTCGCCTCGTCGACGGTCGGCGGGGCGTCGGCACGAGGGTCGCGACTGATGATCCCGAGCTCCTTCTTGTCCGACGTGTAGCGGACACCGCCGGTGAGGCTCGCCCACTCCGTCATGTCCCTCGTGGCCTGGCCGAAGAGCGCCCAGGTGAAGTTGTCTATCTTGGTCGTGCCCTCGGTGACGGAGTTCAGGACCTCGGGGACGGCCTGGGTCACGCTGACGTCGTTGCCGTTCTCCCAGAAGAGGAACGCACCGGTCACGTAAGAGAGCCCACCCTCGAGCGCTTCGCCGTTCACCTGGAACTCCTGACTGACCTGCTCCTGCAAGCGGCCGTCACCGTTCAGCGGGTCGCCGCCGGAATTCGAGAGCTGCAACAGCTGAAACTAGGTCATGTCGAGGTCGTCACGGCGGCGCGGCTTTTGCTGGCGCCACGAGGTGAGAGACTTCAACTCCAGGCTCTCCAGTGGGCCCAGATCACCGGTGTCCCACTGAATCGTCCCCCAGGTTCCGTAGCTCTCGACGTCCAGGATCTGCGCGACGTTCGGCGAGCCTTCGAACAGCTCGCTCTTCTCGCACGCGTCGTAGAAACCGGGCACGAGCGTACCCAGGCCTTCTCGAAGAATGACCTCGCACTCTCCGCCTTTCCCAAACGTGTGTTGCCGCGACCACGAACCACTCACGTCGATCGTCACGTCGTCGACGGGAAGAACCCGGACCGAGCCGAGAAACGACAGCGAGTTGCGGTTGCTGTACCCATGATCGCGGAACGAGTTCTCGAAATAGCCCGCATCGTTCTGACTTCCGAACGCGAACCTCGCGAAGAGGCGGTCCTCGATCACGGGGAGGTTCACCATGGCTCGGGTATCGATCGTTCCCAGGCTGCCGGGACGCACGAAGGCGAAGCCCTCGAATTCTTCGCTCGGTTTGATGGTCGTGATGTTGATCGCGCCGCCGACGGTGTTCTTTCCGAACAGTGTCCCCTGGGGCCCACGCAGAACTTCGACCTGCTGCACGTCGAGCACGTCGATGATGCTGCCGAACGACCTGGGGAGGAAGACCCCATCGACGTAGATCCCGACGCCCGGATCGAAGGCGATCTCTCCGGTCGACGTCCCGACGCCGCGGATCTTGACCGTGCTCTCGAGATTTCGACCGGCGGTGAACTCCATGTTCGGAACGAGATCCTGAATCTCGTCCAGCCGTGTGATGCCCGCCTCGCGGAGGGTCGTCTCCCCCAGCGCGGTGACCGAGACCGGGGTGTCCTCGAGAAGCTCGTCCCGACGTCGCGTTGGTACTCAGACGGGGATTCGATCCGTTCGGCGCCGGCCGGCCCGGGCCACGACTGCGGCCCCAGGGCCAGTAAGGCTAAACCGGCGATGGCGGAGTGCTTTCCAGCTCGTGAGTTCGGCATGAGTCCTCCCCGAACGAGCTTCTGGCACAGCACAACGAAAGCGTCGACGAGACGGAGAAACCCGCTCGTTCGCGATGCCCTACCGGTGCTAGGCTCGCCGCAATGCGCGCCCAAACTCGCCGTGCACCGACCGCAGGTCTTCTGGTCCTGATCCTCATCGCGGGCTGCGGCGACAGCAGCAGTTCCGGCGAAACGTCGGACGGCCGCGGCGATGGCGGGAGCCCTTTCGACGGCACCATAGAGCTCAACGTCCCAGACGCCGAATTCTGCGAGGCACTAGATCGCCGACACTGCCTGCTCCCGTTCCCCAGCGACTTCTTCACCGAGACCGACGACGCCACCGACACGGGGATCCACGTTCTCCTTCCCACGGATGCGATGCCGGTCAACGTTCATGGCGTTCCGGTCGACACGACCGAGTGGAATCGAAACGATGGATTTTCGCCGGGCGCCCAGATCCTGACGTATGTCGGCAAGGTCGACCTACCCGCCTCCGGCGCAGCGCCGATCACGGACATGGCCCGGTCTCTCGAGCCCAACGCACCGATCGTGCTCCTAGACGTGGAGACCGGCGAGCGCATTCCGCACTGGGCCGAGTTCGACGCCAACGTCGAGAGCGATGCCAATCGCGTTCTGTTCGTGCGACCCGTGAAGAACCTCCTGGAAGGGCATCGACACATCGTCGCGTTGCGCGGACTCGTCGATACTTCGGGGGAGGCGATTTCAGCATCGGATGAGTTCCGCGCTTACCGCGATCGCCTCGAGTCCACCGTCCCGGCAATCGAAGACCGCAGAGAGCACATGGAGGGCCTCTTCGCCTCGCTCGACGGTGCCGGCGTGGATCGCGCCGACCTGATTCTCGCGTGGGACTTCACCGTCGCAAGCGAACGCAACCTCTCCGAGCGCCTGCTCCACATGCGGGACGACGCGTTCGCGCGCCTCGCCGATGCGGCTCCCGCGTTCGCCGTGACGGAAGTCGAGGTCGATCTCGACGACAACGTCGCGCGACGTATCACAGGAACGTTCGAGGTCCCGCTCTACATGACCGAGGGCGGAATCCCCGGGGCGCGCCTCGCCTACGGCGACGACGGCCTTCCGGCCCACACGGGCACGTATACAGCTGCCTTCCGCTGCATCGTCCCGGGCGTGGCTCTCGCGGGCCCAGACGGCACTGCCGTGCCCGCGCGCCCGAGCGTCTACGGACATGGGCTCCTCGGGAGCGAACGCGAGGTGAGCGCCGGGAACGTACGGGCGATGTCGAACGAGCACCGGTTCGTGTTCTGTGCGACGAAATGGCTCGGCATGTCCGAAGAGGACATCAGCAACGCCGTCGGGATCCTCAGCAACTTCGCCAACTTCCCGACGCTTGCCGACCGTTGCCAACAGGGAATCCTGAACGCGTTGTTCCTCGGCCGGCTGATGATCCACGCGGACGGACTCGGCTCGCACGAAGCGTTCCAGGGGAGTGGCGGCGCCTCCGTCATCGATCCAAGCGAGCTCTTCTACGACGGCAACAGCCAGGGCGGCATCATGGGAGGTGCAGCGACCGCCGTGGCGATCGACTGGACCCGCGCCGTGCTCGGCGTGACCGGAATGAACTACTCGATCCTCCTGCAACGCAGCGTCGACTTCGACACCTATAACGCCATCTTCGAGCCCGCCTACGAGAACGAGATGGAGCGAAGCCTTCTCCTCGTCATCGCGCAGATGCTCTGGGACCGCGGCGAAGCGAATGGGTACGCCCACCACATCACCGAAGACCCGCTTCCGGGTACGCCCGCGCACGAGGTCCTGATGCACGTCGCGCTCGGAGATCACCAAGTCGCGCAAACAACGGCCGCCATCGAGGCGCGCACGATCGGCGCGAAAATCCACCGGCCGGCCGTCACCAAGGGGCGACTCCAAGACCTCACCCCGTTCTGGGGCATCGACCCGATTCCGGCCGACCCGTACTCGGGCTCCGCCCTGGTCATCTGGGACAGCGGCTCACCGGCACCTCCGCTCGAGAACGTTCCCCCGCGAGAGGGCGAGGACCCCCACGAACACCCGCGCGCGGACGAACAGGCGCGCGTGCAGAAGTCAGAGTTCCTGCGCACGGGGGGCACAGTGGTGAACGTTTGCGGTGACGCGCCCTGCATGGTTCCGCGCTAGTGTACCGCCGGCTACCCTCAGCGACCTGACCGCGCGGTTGCTTGCGACCGAGGTCGAGTCCGGTCTATGACCCCACATGATGGCGCGGTCGCTCTGGGTCGTTCTACTCTTGCTCGATCTTCTCGTCGTCCCGACACCCCGGACATGGGCCCAAGACGCCCCCCCGGAAGCCGAGAAAGACAGGGGTCGGATCGAGGAAATCATCGTTACGGCCCGCCGTAGGGAAGAACTCCTCGAGGACACGCCGATCTCGATCACGGCGGTCACGGCGGACGCACTCCGCGAGACCGGCGTCACGCGCCTGAATCAGATCCAGGAACTCGTCCCTAACCTGACCTTCTACTCAGGCCGCTCCGGAACGACCTCCGCCGTCTTCATACGCGGCGTCGGGCAGGTGAATTCCATCATCACGTTCGACCCCGGCGTCGGGATCTACGTCGACGGGGTCTTCCTCGCACGCGCGGCCGGCTCGGTGCTGAACGTATCGGACATCGCACAGGTCGAGGTCCTGCGCGGCCCCCAGGGGACGCTATTCGGCAAGAACACGGTCGGCGGTGCGATGAACATCACCACCGTGCAGCCCAAGGAGGAGCTCGAAGGCTGGGCGTTTGTCCGAGCCGGTAGCTTCGACTCGGTCCAAACGCGCGCAATGGTCAACATTCCGGTCGACTTCGGCTGGCTCGAGGACAAGCTCTTCACCCGCTTCTCGTTCTCCTCCGAGAACAGCACGGGCTACACGAAGAACACTTTCCAGAATCGGAACGGGAATACGAGGAACTCCCTCGCGTTCCTGGGAGCCGCTCGCTTTCTGCCCACCGAAGACATCGAGTTCCTCTTGAAGGGGAGTTGGTTTCGCGACCATACGACGAGCAAGGGCGGAGAATGCGTCGTGGTGACGGATCCGTCGCCGCTCTCCGGGCTGATCCAGGAACCGGGCTTCCTGCCCGCGTGCCGCGATAGCCAACCATACCGCTTCCAAGCCGACACCGCGTCCATCGCGGACCTCGAGAGCTACGGCCTGTGGGGCGTCGGCACCTGGGACCTCGGCGATGCCGGCCCCGCCGAGAACCTCTCACTGAAGTCGATCACTTCGTGGCGCGAGCAGGTTCCTCAGATCCGCGAAGACGGCGACATGACGCAGTTTCGCGTTCTGCAATTGAACGACATTCCCGGCGATCCACCGTTCAATGGAGAGGCGGGCCATCAACAACAGATCAGTCAGGAAATCCAACTCCAGGGCGATGCCCTCGAAGGCAACCTCTCCTACATCGGAGGCTACTTCACCTATTGGGAGACGGCGGACGCGACCCAGACGATCGAGTCGCTCACGAAAGCGCCGGCGAGTCTCGGCGGAAGCTCGCGAGCCCACGTCGCCGTCGACAACTGGTCGTGGGCCCTGTTCGCCCAAGCTACGTACGATCCGCTCGAGTGGCTGAGCCTTACCGCCGGGCTCCGGTACACCGAGGAGAAGAAGGGCTTCGCGAAGAATCAGATGAACGTCTTGAACGGCGACATCATGGTCGACGCAGACGAGAGCGAGGTCTTCACCGCGTGGACTCCGATGGCGAACTTGTCCATCCGCGCACCCGACGATTGGATCGACTCAACACCCTTCGATCACTTGCTCGGCTACCTCACCTACAGCCAAGGCTTCAAAGGCGGTGGCTTCAACGGCAACACGCGCAGCGGTGTCCCCGATCAACTCCAACCGTTCGACCCGGAGACGCTCGACTCGTACGAGATCGGCTTCAAGACGATCTCATGGGAACAGAAACTCATCTTCAACGTCTCGCTCTTCTATGGCGACTACTCCGACATCCAGGTCTCCACCGTCGTTCCGGGCAGTGGCTTCCTCGCGGAGATCGTGGTGCGGAACGCGGCAAAGGCGACCACGAAAGGCGGTGAGTTCGAGCTTACCGCCCTCCCCTTCGACGGCGCGCAGATCATCGGCTCGATCGGCTTCGTCGATGCCACCTACGACGACTTCTCGAGCGTGAGCGCTCTCGACAATTCCGTGATCGACCGGGCGGGCGAGCCGTTCAACGACATTCCGGCGTTCCAATCACGCCTGACATTGCAGTATTCCTACGAGCTCCCTGCGTTCGGGCCCGACTGGCTCGACGGCTGGATCACACCGCGACTCGACTGGTTCTATCGAAGCGCCGTGAACTACCAGTTCCCGGAACTCACCCAGGCCGTACAAGGCGGATACAACTTGCTCCACGGCCGCCTTTCCTACGATTTCAACAACGACCGCAGCCAGGTCGCGTTCTGGGCCCGAAACCTGACCGACGAAGCCTACTTCCAGCAGGTCCTCCCAACAGCCAGCACCCTCGGAACCGCAACGAGGTACTACGAATCCCCGCGCTCGTTAGGAGTAGAGTTGAGCCACCGCTTCTGAGGGGACGTTGGTTAGTCTCGCGATTTTTTTTTAGTCGTGAACGCCGAGCGTTCGGGCCCGAGCTGAAGTTCCATCGCGACTAAACAAAAATCGCGAGACTAACCAACGTCCCCGACCCGACAGGCGACCTCGGCGGCGGTGGGTATCGAGGGGCCGGCGCCGGCTCGCTCGACGCAAATCGAGGCGGCGAGGTTCGCGTAGGAGAGCGCGCCTTCGAGATCGTCGCCGGCGGCCGTGCGCGCAGCGAGAGCGCCGACGAACGTGTCGCCGGCGGCTGTCGTGTCGACGACTCTCGCGGGATGTCCGGCGAGGATGATTTCGCGGTGTCCGGCAAGCGCTACCACGCCGTGCCCACCCAGGGTCGCTACGACGGTCTGAGACGAATCGGTCCGGGCGGCGCGCAGGCCCGCGAACACTGCGGCGGTGTCCGACGGGTTCGGCTCGGGCCGCTCGGCCAAGTAGGCGAGCTCGCTCTCGTTCACGACGAGGACGTCGGCGCAGCCGAGACTCGACGCGCCCCCTGGAAGAGACGGCGCCGCGTTCAGGATCGTGGTCGCGCCCGCGGCACGGGCCCGGCCGAGAACCGCGGCGACCGTGGGCAAGGGGATCTCGAACTGACAGACGACGACGTCGCCCTCGGAGAAGTCGGCGACGACGTCGTCGGGCTCGACGCGACCGTTGGCGCCGGGAACGACGACGATCGAATTCTCACCGTCCGAGGCCACGACAATCAGCGCCACACCCGTGGCGACGCCTTCGGTCCGAACGACGTGCTCGACCCGCAGTCCCTGCGCTCCGAGGAACGCCATCTGCTCCCCACCGAAGCCGTCGTCGCCGACCCGACCGACCATCCAGGTCTCGGCACCAAGCCGCGCCGCGGCCACCGCCTGATTCGCCCCCTTCCCACCGGGATGCGTCGCGAACTCCATCCCCACCAACGTCTCACCCGGCCGAGGCTGCCTATCCGCTCGAGCGACGAGGTCCACGTTGATTGATCCGACGACGAATACCCTCGACATTTCTCACTCCATGCCACGATCTGCCGCCGTAACGCCATGGCAATCCACTTATCGGATCTCGCCGGGACGCCGATATCCAAGTCGTGGCCGGAGGGTGGACCGGCGTGATCTCGAACGAGCTGTGCGATTGGGGCCTAGAAGCTCCCGTCGCCGACTCGTTCGCCTGCGAGTTCTTCGTGAACCAACCCTACGACGTTGCGACCGGGACCGTCCTTCTCTGCAAACGCCTCGGAGTTCTAGGCCCGGAAGAACCGGCGGCCGGAACGATCGGCTAGCGCGGCGAACGCCGTCTAGCAGTCGCCTTCGAGGCCGGCCGCCCACGCGATTCCGCCCTCGAGGACGCCGACGTACAGCTCTTCCTCGTACGCGCTCGCTGCGTGCCCCATCGCAGAGTAGAGCGATCTCCCCTCGCCGATGCACTGGCTCCAGAGAACCGGGTGATCTTCGCCCATCCGAAGGTCCGTATTGATGAAGTAAAAGAGATGCATCTCCGGCGAGTAGGTGGTCTCGTCGAGCTTCGCCAAGACACGCACCCCTTTGTTTCGCGGGCTCTCTTCGAAGGAGTACCACTCGTCGGTGCGCACCCAGTTCGCCGGCAGGTGCTTGGAGGCGGGGTGCTCCGAATCTTCCACGATGACGGTCGCCTCTTGAAACTGAGGCCCCATGGGGTGTCCGGTGAACTGCGCGCCGATCAGATCAGTTCCGTACCAGCCCCACTCGTAGCTCGGGTCGCCGCCGGCACCGTGGATCCCGACGAAGCCACCACCCTTCTCGACCCACGAACGCAAGGCAGTCTCCTGCGTCTCACTCAGAATCGGGCCGCTCGTATTCTGGAAGACGACGACGTCGAACTTGGTGAGATCGTCGTCGTTGATGACGGCGCCGTTCTCGGTGGCAAAGAGCGACCAGCCTCGCTTCTTCGCAATGGCCTCCAGTGCCGTGTGGGCCGCGGGAATCGCTTCCTCATGCCGGAAGCCGTTCGTCTTGGAGAGGACGAGGACGGCGGGACGGCTCAACTCGGGGATGTCCGGAGGGTCGGTATCGTGATCGTGGCTGGGAAAGATCACGCGCAGCCCGCTGCACCCACCCAGGAGGAGGAGTGCGGACAGAAGCGCGGCGGCGGGTTGGCAGCATCCGGTCATCCTCATTTAGTAGTCCCCCGCCTTTCGACGATCAAACAGAACCCCGCGGCCGGACTCGCAAGTAGCGGCCCCCTGCGAATCGTGGCACTAGGCAGCATGCCGCAAACGACCACTCCCACCTGGATCGACCACAGCCTCCTCGACGAAGTGAGCACCGCCGCCGCCGAGTCGCCGCGCCGTCGGCGCAATCGGAACTTCCACGGCGAGGACACCTCCGCGTGCCATCGCCTGCTGAACGGGATCGAGCCCGATTCCTACATCCGCCCCCACCGGCACTCCCATCCGGACAAGGACGAGTCTATCCTGTGTATCCGCGGCCGGCTCGGTGCCCTCTTTTTCAACGCGGACGGCACGCTCACGGCGACCAAGGTTCTCGACGCGGGAGGTCCGACGATTGGTGTCGACATCCCGCACCGAACGTTCCACTCGCTGGTCGCCCTGGAGCCCGGCACCGTCTTCTTCGAGGCAAAGGCCGGCCCCTACGAACCCCTCGGAGAAGACGATATCGCGTCCTGGGCTCCGGCCGAAGGCGACAACGAAGCGACGAGCTACCACGCGCAGCTCGCCGCGCACTTCGAGTAGGTCTCTACGCAGAGGCCTTCGCACGGCGCACGGCGTCGGCGATCTCGTCGAGCAACTTCTCGGTCTCGTCCCAACCAATGCAGGCGTCCGTGATTGAGACGCCGTACTCGAGAGGCACGTCCGGTTTCCAGCTCTGCTTCCCGGGCGCGAGATTGCTTTCGATCAAGAGGCCGCACACGGCCGACTGCCCGTCTTCGAACGTCTTCAAAACCTGGCGACACACTTCGGCCTGGCGCGTGTGGTCCTTGCCGGAATTGTCGTGCGAGGTGTCGATCATCACCGGCCGGGCCGCCTCGAAGTCGGCGACGAGTTGCACGGCCTCGGAGATCGCCTCCGCACCGTAGTTCGTTCCGTCGCGGCCGCCGCGGAGCACGACGTGCCCATCAGCGTTTCCCGTGGTCTTCACGACGGACGTCAGGCCGTCCGCATTGATCCCGAGGAACGAATGGGAAGATCGCGCCGAGATGAGGGCGTTCTTAGCCGAGTCCAAGCGGCCGTCGGTTCCATTTTTGAAGCCGATGGGCATCGAGAGTCCGCTCGCCATCTCCCGGTGCGTCTGACTCTCGGTCGTGCGGGCGCCGACGGCGGCCCACGAGAGCAGGTCCGCCACGTACTGCGGCGTGACCGGGTCGAGGACTTCGCTCGCGCACGGCAGACCGAGGCCGTTCACCTCCACGAGGAGAGCACGCGCACGATCGAGCCCGGTGCTGATGTCGCACGTCCCGTCCAGGTGGGGATCGTTGATGAGCCCCTTCCAGCCGACGGTCGTGCGCGGCTTCTCGAAGTAGGTGCGCATGACCACAACGAGGGACTCCTCCACGCGGTCGGCCACGGTCTTAAGGCGGCGTGCGTACTCGAGCGCGGCGTCGGGATCGTGCACGGAGCAAGGGCCGACGACGACGAAGAGGCGATCGCGATCGCGGCCGTGGAGAATGTCGCGAATCTTCTCGCGCGTGCGCACGACGAGCTCTCCGATCTCCGCTGTGACCGGATGAGCCCTGCGAATCGTTCGCGGCGTCTCAAGCGGCTCGAGGACCTCGGTGTTCAGATTGTCGAGTGAAGCCATTTCCGATCCGTCTACGGGACCGCGACCCGGCCCGCCACCTGGGACCCAAACGCAGATCGGCTCCGCCCTGCTGGAAGGCGGCGCCGATCGCGCTGGTGCTTGTGGTGCAGGCCCGACCTAGAACAGGTCGGCTGGCATCTCCATGAAGGCGCGAACCGCCGAGCCGTACGGAGGCGCAGGAGTCGGCTCCGGCCTAGGCGCCGGGGTCGGATCCAGAGTCGGTGCGGGCGTCGGCCCCGGGGTCGGTCCGACCGTGCTCTCGCAGCCCTTCACCTTCTCGCCATTGATGCAGATGTCATTGCCACCGCGCCCGCGGATCTTGTCGCTACCTGGGCCGCCATCGCCGAAGTCGCCCCACGAGCCCTAGGTGATGTTGTCGGTGCCCTCGCACCCCCAAAGGATGTCGTTCCCGCCGCGACCCTTGAGGCGATCGTTGCCGCCCATTGCGCATAGGATGTCTTCGCCGGGCGTCCCTGTGAGCCGATCCCGGCCCTCGGACCCGATGACCGCGCCCGAACTCGCACACGCAGTCGCACAGTCGTTCGCCACCGCGCCCGCACTTGCAGGGGTCGCGGCCGACAGGACCAGAAGGCCGGCAGCAACCAGCGAGAGGTCCCTAAAAGTGCGCCGCATCGGCTTCTCTCCTCCGGGCAGGCCCGGAAACCACAGACTATGAGTGAGCATGCGGAATGTGCCCTCCCCAACCGAAAGGCGCAGGCCGACTGACAAAGGGGATGAGTCTACAGGCGCCAGGCCGTCAGCCCCTGCCAGTGGCCGATTCGCCGTACGCGCCGACGGCGTCCGTCTCCGCTCGCCCCGCCGCCTCGCGCCCCAGGAGCTGGTTCCCGGTCCGGCACGCCGCCACGAGGGCCGCGCGCTCTGCGGGAGGCAGACGCGCCAGGCGAGGCGGGGGCACCTGGCGCACCAGCCCAGCCGCCCTCGCGACCCAATCCCCCGCGCCGAGGTCCATCTCGAAGAATCCGGCTATTTCACGAAGCGTCTCAACCGGTGACACGACGAGATCCTCTAACCGGACCTCCCGGTACTGCTCGGGTCGTAGACTCTTCACGGCGCGGTAGCCCGAGGCGAGCTGATCGGCCCAGAACCTGCCGAAGTGCTCCGCCGCCGGGCGACGCTCCAGAAGTCTCGCGAGCGGATCATCCTTCCCCTCTTCGGGGCGAACGTGCGCCAGAGCCGTCGCCACGTCGACCTCTGGATCGAGGTCGTAGACAATCGACACGGCGAGTCGAAACGCCGCATGCTCGCGCATCGAGAGCGCGGTCTCCTCGCCGGAACGATGGATGTGGACGAAGCGCGCGTCAGGATACAGGCCCGCGAGCCCCTCCGTATAATCGATCCCGGAGCCAGAGCGCTCGTTCCACAACGTGCCGCCACTCTTCTCGGCGAGCCAACCGAAGAGATCTCGGTAATGCTCCGCGCGCGGCTGCTCGGGCCGTGCATTCACGAAGGCACGCGCCTCGTCGAACAGCGCGTCTGGGTCCTCGGTGAGTCTCGGCAGGACGGCGACGAGCAGCCACGGAAGATCATCGTTGCGACCGTAGCGCATCCCGGGTTTGTCGAACGGGTACGCGACCTCGTCCACCAAATGCCCTCGACTCGTCACCATCGTGACGAAGGCGTGCGGCGCCGTGACCATCTCCCAGAAGCCCGGACCGTCGATCATGCCGGGCGAAAACCGACCGACCCCGTGCAGGCCATTGAAGAACTCGTTGATCGAGACCATCTCGGGCGCGAGGCCGAGCATGGTCGACAGAAGCGTCGAACCGCACCGACCGGTCCCAATGATGAAGCGTTCCACTAGTAGCGGTACCGAAGCTGCACCGAGCGGCGGCGGCGCTCGAGCGTGCGGCGACGTTCATCCGGCGAGACGGCCGGTGTCGCTTCCGGCAATGCCTCTCGTACCGCTGCGACCGGGACGGTCCGGAACGTCGGCTGGGTAACGCGGTCCGGGAAGAGATAGCGGATTCCGATGGTGCCGCTCTCGTGCCCCTCCGGATCGATCCAATTCGGCACACAAGGGTCGACGTGCGCAATCACGCCGCGGAACATGCCATCTGAATCGAGCACGGCCTGGCTTCCGTTGAGACTGCTCTGCCGAGCGCCGAACTCCATGCTCTCCCAAAACCAACCGGAGAGCTGAACGCCCCACATCAGACACTCGGGCGGCTCGAACTCTACGATCACCGCCTCGTCGGGCCCGCATTCATAGTGGCCGAGTCCATACGACTGGCCGCGCAAGCCGGCATTCCCCTCGAGGGGCTTCGTCATCTCAATCTGGTTCGGGGGCGTCGCGAGGATGAGCCTACTCATGTTCTCCCAGCTTCGAGCACCGGCGGAGAGCCACGTGACGAGCTCGTCCATCCGAGCCGCGATCCGTTCCGGGGTCAGGGCCGGCTGCGGGTACTCCGCGTCGATCCGCTCGATAAATAGATCCGCCGGGCGTTCGTTCTCCCAGTCGCTCATGTACTGGCGCAGCAGGAGGAACGACGCGTCCGGGTCGAGCGCCATCCAGTTGCCCGGCTGCGGTTCCGGCGAGAGCACGATCTCGAAGCTCCCATCGGGCTCGCTCACGAGTTCGCGACCGTGGATGGAGGAGACGGTCCGCCATCCGCCGACGTTGCCGTCGCCAAAATGGCCGGTGTTCACCTGGAACTCGAGATGGCGCGCGCTCCCACGGTTGCCACCGATCCGATAGCTCGCATCGCCGCGTACGCGCGCCCACGAGTAGTTGCAGTCCGGATTGTCGAGCCCCCAGCTCATGCCGTTCTCGATCATCCGGCAGAACTCGGGGTAGTCGGGGTCCCCCGCCGGCACGACCACCCGGATCCCCGAGCCGAGGAAGCGTAAAAGATAGCGCCACCCTTCGGCCCGGTCTTGCGGACGAGCGGGAACGTCGTCGGCCAGGACAAGCGATCCCAACCCTTCCAGCGCGGCTATGAACTCGCGCCAGATCTCACCGGAAAAGACGCGATCGGCCATCGGACCTCTACGGCTTCTCGCTGCCGACGATCCAGGTCGAGAAGTACTGCGAGCCGCCACCGTAGGCGTGGCCCAGTGCCTTCTTCGCACCGTCGACCTGGTGCTCGCCCGCCATGCTGCGCACCTGCAGCGCCGCCTCGGCGAACCGCAGGAGACCCGATGCGCCGATCGGATTCGAGGACAGCACGCCGCCCGACATGTTCACCGGGAAGTCGCCGTCGAGCGCGGTGGCTCCGCTGAGAGTCATCTCCCAACCCTTGTTCCGCTCGGAGATGAGCATGCCTTCCATCCACATCGGCTCGTACCAGGCGAACGGGACGTAGATCTCGGCGCAATCGATCTCTTTGCGGGGATTGGTGATGCCCGCCTTCTTGTAGAGGGAGGCCGCGTTGTCCAGCGAGGCCTGCGGCATGACCTGATCGCGTCCGGAGAACATGGTGGGCTCACTGCGCATCTCGGTCGCGTGGATCCACGCCGGCTTCTTGCAGCTTCCAGCGAGCTTCTCGTTCGTCAAGACCATCGCGCAGGCGCCGTCCGACGAGGGGCACGTCTCGAGGTAGCGGATCGGGTCCCAGAGCATGGGCGACTCGCGCACCATGTCCTCGGTAATGTCTTCCATGTGCAGGTGCGCGTAGGGATTTTTCAGCGCGTTCAGGCGGTCCTTCACCGCAACCTTGATACCCACGTCTTCGGGGCAATCGGAGCGGGCGATGTACCCACGAATAAGCGGGGCGAAGTAGCCGCCCGCGCCGACTACGGTCGCGACCGCGAACGGCATCGAGATCGTGAGCGCCCAGGTCGCATTCGACTCCGACTGCTTCTCATACGCGACGCAGAGAACCCGGTCGTGAATCCCGGCCTGCACGAGGCTCGCGGCGACGACGCCGGTCGAGCCACCGACGCTTCCGGCGGTGTGAACACGAAGCATCGGCTTGTACGCTCCGCCGATCGCATCGTTGAGGAAGAGCTCGGGCATCATAATGCCTTCGAACATGTCGGGAGCCTTCCCGATCACGACGGCGTCGATGTCCTTCCAGGTGCACTGGGCGTCTTCGAGGGCGCGCTCCGCGGCCTCCCGAATGAGGCCGGCCTGCGAAACGTCGATGCGCTTCGCCGCGTGGTTGGTCTGTCCGATTCCGACGACAGCGGTGAGCTCGGCCATGATTAGTTCCCCTCCAAAACGCACACGAGATTTTGCTGCAAGCAGGGCCCCGAGGTAGCGTGTGCCACCGCGCGGCCGGCGCTGCCGTCCCAGATGCGCTTGGCCGCTTCGCCGATGCGCGAAAGCCCGACGGCCATCATCGGGTTCCCTGCCATGGCGCCGCCTGACGGGTTGATGTTCGTGTCGGCGCGGAGGCCGAGCGCACGCTCCACGAGGACTTCCTGGTGTGAGAAGGGCGCGGAAAGCTCCGCCACGTCCACCTTGGCCTTGCCAACACATGCCTTCTCCGCAGCGATCTCAGTCGAACGCGACCGGGTCAGATCGCGCACGTTCAGATCGAGGGGCTCGCAGATGTGCTCGATGCCTTTGATCCAGGCAGGCCGATCGCAGTAGTCTTTCGCTCGGTCGCCCGCGACGAGCAGGACCGCAGACGCGCCGTCGGAAATCGGCGAGCAATCGTGTTTCCGCAACGGGTTCACCAGGTACGGATCCGCGAGGATCTGCTCCGGTGTAAAATCGCCTTTGACCTGCGCGTAGGGATTGTCCTTCGCGTTACGCCGGTCGCGGCTTGCGCACTCGGCCATCTCGCGATCCGTGAGAACGCCGCCCTCGAGACAGATGCGAGCCTGAAGCGCGGCCATGCTGACGGCATCCGGCCACAGCGGCGTCTGGGTATAGGGATCGAGCTGCAGCGCCATGGTGAGCGGAAGATCGCCCATCGACGGCTTGCCGAAGCCGTAGACCAACGCCACTTCGGCGTAGCCCATCTGAATCTTGACCCAGGCCTCGTACAACGCCCAGGCACCGTCCATCTCCACGTGGCTCTCGCAGACCGGAGGCCACGCGCCGACCGCATCGAGACCCATCACGAAAGCGAAGGGCGCGCCGGCGAGATAGTCACTCGAGCCGGAGCAGACGAAGTCCATGTCCTCGTTCTTGAGGTTCTTGCTCTTCTTGAGCTCATCGATCACCGGGATCACGATCTCGGTGTCGTTCAGGTTCACCTCGCGTCGCTTCGACTGCGACTGGGTGAACGCGACGACGGCAACGTCACGCATCAGATGTGCTCCTTGTAGGAATCGTAGTCGGCGTCCGGCTCGTCGAGCGGCTCGAAGTAGATGATGTTCGCCACCGACTCCTCCCACTCTTCCTTGGGCTTCCAGACCGCCTTCAACCGCATTCCCATGTGCACCTTCTCGAGATCGCAGTTGCTCAGCAGATGCATGAGGATCGTGTCGGCACCGTCGAGCAGGACCTGGATCGTCACGAACGGGATGTCGAGGGGCACCGTGTCAGCCGGGATGCGGACGATCGAGAACGTCACGAGGGTTCCGATGTCCGCCAACTCGACGGGGTCGCCCTCAATCGGCACACCGTGCTGCGGACACGAGCCGCGGCTCGGGAAGTACACGCGCCCATCGACCGGGCACTTCTGACCGATCAACTTCCCTTGCTTGATCGAACGCAAAAACCGCGAGGCGGACCGGCCGGCCGAATAGCTGTACTCGAGCTGAACGGGCGTGCGGATGACCTTGACAACTTCGTCTTTGGCTTCGTCACTCATGAGTCGATATCTCCGCGCGGCTCAGGCCGGCTCGAAGCAGGCAATGTCCTTGATGGAACCGATGGTCTCGTCGGCCCAACGGGCTTTCACCCGCATGCCGGTCTTCATCGCCCCTTCGCTGCCACCGTCGACAGCGTGCAGGAAGGACGTATCGGCGCCATCCAGCTGGATGAGTGCGTACGCGAAGGGCTTGTCGAGCGGCTGCTGCTTTCGCGGCACCGCCACCCAGGCCCAGCTCGTGACGACCCCGGTGTCCTTCACCGGAACGAGTTCATCGATCGATTCGCTCGTATCGGGATCGTACTCCTTGGGCGGAAAGAGGACGGAACCGTCCTTCCGTTTCACGCCGAAGAGCTTCTTGTCTCGTAGGCCCGTGAAGAACTTCGACAGGACCGCGCCAAGAGAGCGCTTGTACGTGTAATCCAGAATGTGCGGAGCGCTGAGGGATTCCTCAGTGGAGTTCATCGCGCGACCTCGCTTTTTCACTCGAAAATCGGGGCGATTTCCGATGGTGCGGGAAATCAAACATGCGCCCCGAGCGGTGTCCACGTCACGGGGCCCCAATTTTTTGGGACGGAGGAGAAGTCCACCCGGGCGGCAGGGCCGAACCCCCTGGTAGATCCGCCCTGGAGAAGGGCGGCCCACCCAAAAACCCGGGAGGATCCCATCAAGCGCATTTCCATCATCACGTCGCTCTGCGTCTTGGCTTTCGCTGCGACCGCCTTCGGCGCCAACCATCGGGAAGCGCCAATCACGGCGCTCGATGGGCCCGGCTCGGAAGGCTTCAGCTTGCGGCAGTCCTTCCCGGTGAACCTGCAGCGGAACGGCGCCCCCCGAGACCCCTGGAACTCGGCAACGGCGAGACTCTCTTCGCCGTTCCGAGCAACGTCGGCCCGCGTACTATGCCGAATTAACCCGACCTGGCGGACCAGGGGATCTACCATCTCGACAACGGTGTTCGTGTGTTCGCCGGCACCGTCGAAGATCCGTTTTGGATCGATCTTGGTGCCGCGTTCGATTCGCTGAACTTCCCACCGGGGGCGTTCGACACCAGTGTCCCCGGAGTACCGGACGACGCACAAGACGCCGATGACCAAACGAACTTCGCGGCGGACGACGGTTCCGGCTTCGACGTAAACGCGATCGTCATTGAAGTTCCGATCCGGATGCTCACGCAGGACCGAATGACACACGCGGCGAACGACCCCTCGCGCGGGGCGTGCTGCCAGTCGCCGAGCCGCCGCGGCTCGACCTGCTCCCGCTGGTGAACTACGCCCCGCCGATCGCCGCAGAGGGGACCCCGCCGGGTCCAGTGGCCGACCTCCTGCCCCTCAACACCGGCGCTCCGCCAACCGCAGAAGCGGATCGCAGCCGGCTGGGCCTCTTGGCCGGTGACCGCCCGGGCAACCCCAACGGGCTCCGAGTCTCCGACGACGTGACCGACATCGCGAGCCGGGCCATCGCGGGCGTGCTCGCCGGCC
This sequence comes from Candidatus Binatia bacterium, assembly GCA_029243485.1. Classification (NCBI taxonomy): domain Bacteria; phylum Candidatus Binatota; class Binatia (SeqCode); species Binatia bacterium. The sequence continues at coordinate 17,961 of JAQWRY010000079.1, forward strand.
CACCCTTCGACGGCTTTGCCCACAACCAGATCGACGACGGCGTGAATGCCAACGACGCGCCCCACCTCGAGACCTTCCCGTATGTCGGCTACGCCCACTGCGGCGTCGATAGTCGCCACGTGGACCCCAGCGAGATCGGCTGCACGAGAACGTGCCCCTAGGGCGCTCCACGGCGCAGAGCCCATAGGCGGAGAACCGACGGCCGCCCCTCGTTGCGCGAGGGGCGGCCGAATTGCGTTGCACATACAGGCCTCGCAGCGGAAACTCGGGGGGTGAAGCGCGAGGAGATCGCGCGGCTGCTCTTCGTGTTCGTAGCCGCGGTCGTAGTGCAGTGGCCCATCTACGACCGGTGGCTGCCGTTGTTCGACGAGGGATTCCTCTACCAGATCGCCGACGAACTCCGGCAGGGAAGCGTGCTGTACCGCGACGTCGCGCACGTCGCGTTTCCGGGCTCGTTCTACTTCACGTCGTTTCTGTTCGCACTCGGAGAACCGAGCGCTCTCGTCGCCCGGTACGCCGCCGTCGGAGTGTTCGCCGTCGCGACCACGTCCGTCTACGTGCTCGCTCGCACCGTCGTCCGCCCCGGGTGGGCGCTCGCTGCCGTCGCCCTCTGCCTCGCGCAACGCCCGTGGGCGTTTCCGCAGTGGCAGATGCTCCACTACTCGACGCTCGCGTTGACCTCACTGCTCGTCGCGATGATCGTCTTGGTGCCGGGGCTGCTGCGGATCTCGCGCGGACGACTCTTCGGAGCCGGCCTCGTCCTCGGCGTAGCCATCCTCTTCAAGCAGGACTACGGCGGCGCGGTCACAATCGGCATAAACCTGTTGCTGCTGCTCTCCTCGAGCGCCGGCGGCGCGTGGAGCGAGCGGCTCAAGTCTATGCTCGCTCTGAACACCGGCATCGTGTGCGCGGTCCTCCCCCCGATCCTTCTCCTCGCCAGCGCCGGCGGTATCACGGACTTCGTGCAGCAGACCGTGCTGGCGCCACTCGTGCTCCAACCGATCTGGCGTCCAGGGGCGAGCGACTACGTTCCCTTCCTCGATCTCTGGCCGCTCTTTTCCCAAAGCCCGCAACTCCACGGGCCCCAGGCCTTCAGCTACTTCCCCACCTTGCTCGTCGACCTTCACTTCCAGCTGCTCGGGAGCGCCGTCTTCCAGAACACGATCCTGCTCGACCTCCTGCTGAAGTCGCTCTACGTCGCGCCCTACGGGATCATCGCCGCATCCGCGTGGTCGCTGTGGCGACGGCGCGACGCCGGCGGCCCGTGGCACGAAGAGCTCGCTCTCACGGTCTTCGCTGCGGCACTGCTGGCCTCGTTCAACAAGCCACGCGACTGGGCACACTTCGTCGTCGCGGCGTTCCCGACCCTGTTGCTGCTCCTGTTCCGCGTCGCCCGTATCGCGGAGACCGACGGCGTTCGACGCACCGTCGCCACGTTCGGCGCGGCGGCGCTCATCGGAACCATCGGGCTTTCGGGCGCCTACCTTTGGTACGGACTCGCGCAGAAGTACGACACGCCTCTGCCGTTCGCGCGTGCCCCTCTCCGCGTCGAAGCGAGCGAAGCCCAGACGTTCGCGGACCTCGCCTCGCACCTCGACGCGAATCTCCCTGCGGGGGCCGCCGTGCCCGTCTACCCGTACCACCCGTCCGTCAACTTCGTCCTCGGACGCCCCGGCATCGGACGTTACCGAACGATCGAGCCGGTGAGTGCGTTCGAGGGGCGTGACCAAGAAGTAATCCGCGCGCTCGAATCAGAAGAGCCGAAGTACATCGTCGTCTCGTTCGTCGAGCTGAACTCGCAGCCGCGCTTCGCCGACTACGCGCCGGAGCTGCATGCGTACCTCGTGAGCCACTACGCGGTGGGTGAGGTCTTCAGCTGCCACCATCACCGGTGCATCTTCGGCGCGCTCGAGCGGCGCGAAGCGGCGCCGGAGGACGTGCGGAACGACCTCCTGGCCGAGCTGCCCGAGGCGCGCGTCAGCATTGCTCTGCCCAGCGACGGAGAGCGAACGGTCGATGGAGCCGCGCGCGCGCGCCACGTCGCGACCATGGCGTGGCCGTACATCGACCCCGTCCTCGCCCTGCGCGCTCCGGAGAACGGCGGAATGACGCGTCTCGCGTTTCCACTCGCAGCCGGCGAAGGACATCTGCGCACGCGGGTCGGCGTCAATCCCGATCGATGGAGCGCATTCGATTTCGGTGCGGTCGAAGTCTCGGTCCGCCGAGTGGATTCCTCGGGTGAGCACGTGCTGTGGCACCGCATTCTGGACCCGCAGCGACGGGAAGCCGATCGGTCCTGGATCGACCTCGATCTCGCGGTCGGCGGAGACGAGCCCGGAACCCTCGTCTTGACCGCCCGGACCGAGCGTCCGACGGGTCTCCCGCTCGACCACCTCGGTTTCGAGGCCCCCCGCATCGTCCTCACGGGCGCAGACGTCTCGACCGCCCAGCTCAACCGGTAGCCCCGCACGATCTTGCGTGCCCTGGGTCGCGATTGTACCTCGTTCATCGCTGCCGCCGTTCCGGCGGCGAAAGAAAGGACACACCATGCCAATCGATCCCAGTGCCGTAGGAGCCGAAGGAGCCCCCACCCGCCACAAGTGGAGTTCGAAGGACACCCTGCTCTACTCCGTCGGCGTCGGTGCCGGCACGCAGGAACTTCCGTTCACGACCGAGAACACCGCGGACACTCCTCAGCGCGTCCTGCCTACCTTCGCAGTCATCGCCGGCACCGGCGGTCTCCCGTTCGACAAGATCGGGACGTTTAACATGGCAATGCTCGTCCACGGCGAGCAGGGGATCGAGCTGTACGACGAGATCCCGGCGCAAGGTGAGGTCGAGAACACCGGCAAGATCACCGCGATCTGGGACAAGGGGAAGGGCGCCGTCGTCGAGATGACGTGCGAAGCGGTCGACGTCGCGACCAAGAAACCGCTGATGAAGACGCGAATGTCGGCGTTCATTCGTGGTGAAGGCGGCTTCGGCGGCGAGCGCGGCCCCTCGGCGAACACCGATATGCCGACGCGCACTCCCGACCATCAGACCACCTATCAGACGACAGGCGACCAAGCGCTGCTCTACCGCCTCTCGGGCGATCGCAATCCGCTTCACTCGGATCCCTCGTTCGCGGCGATGGGCGGTTTCGATCGACCGATCCTGCACGGGTTGTGCACGTACGGCTTCACCGGGCGCGCCCTCCTCCAATCGTTGTGCGATGGTGACCCGAGCCGCTTCACCGCGATGGACGGCCGCTTCTCGAAGCCGGTCTATCCCGGCGAAGCCCTCACGATTTCCATGTGGGTCGACGGCAACGAGTGCACGTTTCAGACGAAGAACCCGGCCGGCGAGGTCGTCCTCGATCAAGGCAAGATGACGTTCAAGTAGGGCGATGTCGTCTTCCGGCCTGCTCCTCGCAGCGGCGACCCTGACACTCGTCGGGGTCGCCGGTACGGCCGTCACCGACCCGGCGCAGTCCCTGTTCAACGGACGCGGCGAAGACCCCAACGGCGTGTACACCGTCGTCGAAGAGGACGGTGAGCCGGCAATCCGGATCTCCGGCGAAATCTGGGGAGCCCTCGTCACCCGGAACGAGTTCGAGGACTACCACCTACGCCTCGAGTACAAGTGGGGCGAGGACCGCCATGGCCTGCGCGCCGACGCCCCGCGCAATACCGGCGTCCTCTATCATTCCGTCGGTCCCGACGGCGCGTTCTGGAGCTACTGGATGCGCTCGGCCGAGTTCGAGGTCATGGAGGGCCGCACCGGCGACTTCACCTCCGTGGACGGCATCGAGGCCACGATTCCGACCAAGTGGGGCCTCCGCCACCAAGTCGACGGCCACGAAACCCCCCTCACCCGAGGCTCCATCCAACTCCAATCCGAAGGCGCCGAAGTCTTCTTCCGCCGCCTCGAACTCCTCCCCCAGAGTGGGGACGTTCCCCCAGAGTGGGGACGTTGGTTAGTCTCGCTGATTTTGTTTAGTCGCCGCACGCGGTATACGCGGGGCGCCCACCGGTTCACCACGGCTTCGGCCGCGACTAAACAAAATCAGCGAGACTAACCAACGTCCCCCTGGAGGTGATTCATGTCTGTTCGTGCGTTCGAGCCGGAGTTCATGCCGATTGGTGTGCTTACGGCGGCGTTGCAGGAGTTGACGCCGCGCGAAGTGCGCGACCCTGATCCGGATCGGGCCATCGAAGAGTGGCTCGAGTTTGCGGCGGAGCTCGGGGCGGACGAGATTCAGCTGGCGGCGGCACTGCACCCGGATGAGTCCGACGTGCCGGCGGAAGCGATGATGGACCCGGTCGCGAACACGCTCGACCTCCGGGCGCCCTTCGATCCGAAGCGGGCGGATCGTGTGCTCGCCTCGGTAAAGTCGACGGGTGTCGGGGTCGCAGACCTCGGCTATTTCGACAACATGCTGCACGCTGACGCAGCGGTTCGGAAGAAGAAGCATGACTTCATGGTGCGGGTCTTTGACGCGGCGGCGCTCCTCGGCTCACGCGCGGTCTGCGGATTCGTCGGTAGGAATCAAAACAAAACGGTCCAGGAGAACCTCGACGAATTCGAGCAGGGGTTCATCCCGCTCCTCAAGGAAGCGAAGAGCCGCGAACTCGAATACCGGATCGAACAGTGCCCGATGCCCGGCTGGACGCTCGACGATTCGTTCCACAACAACATCGGCTACACGCCGGGCACGTGGATCGCCCTGCACAAAATATGCGAGAAACACGGCGTCGGCGATCAACTCCGGATCCACTACGACCCGTCGCATGCGATCTTGATGGGCCAGGATACCCGGTCGATCTTCCAGTACCTGAAGGACGAGGGATACGCCTTCCTCGTCGCGGGCTTCCACGTGAAGGGCCAGGTAATCGACCCCAAAGGGCTCGCGGCCTGGGGCTACGGCGGCCAAACGATCGACCGCGGCGACTACGTGAACGGCAAGCCGTCGGAGAACCCCGCCGATCACGGCAACGCGTGGAAGAAACAACTCAGTATCTGCGAGCACGAACTCCCGGGCACCGCCCGCCACGACCCCCTTGCCTATCTCCAGAACCGCACGGTCGATTGGCTCGACCACCAACTCGCCGCGCGCGAACTCCTCGAGATCGACGTTCTCGATACGCCCCTGATCGTCGAGCACGAGTACGGCGCCGCACGCGTGCAGGACCGCGAGAGCCTGAAACCGATCCTGCAAGGCTCGATCGCCTTCACCCGCCACATCGACGAGGCCGCCGCGTGCATGTTCTCGCTGCAGAACGAGGTTCTCGCCGCGCAAGACATCCCCGTACAAGGCGTGGGCCGACGCGCCTACTACACCTGAACCCCTGAGCAGGAGCGCAACTCGATGAAGTCCCTCAACATCGCGATGATCGGCTACCAGTTCATGGGCCGCACGCATTCGAATGCCTGGCGTCAGGTCGGCCGATTCTTCGACGTGCCCGCACAGCCCGTCATGAAGGTGGTGTGCGGCCGGGACAAGGGCGGCGTGAACGCAGCCGCAGCCAAGCTCGGCTGGGAAGAGTCCGCCACTTCGTGGGAGGAAGTCGTCTCTCGCCCGGACATCGACGCGATCGACATCTGCACCCCAGGCGACTCGCACATGCCGATCGCCATCGCCGCCGCCGAGGCCGGCAAGGCAATCCTATGCGAGAAGCCGCTCGCCAACACCCTCGAGGAGGCGGAGAGGATGCTCGCCGCCGTGAAGAAGGCAGGCGTGCCGCACATGCTCTGTCACAACTACCGACGCGCGCCTGCCGTCGCGCTCGCCAAGCGTCTCATCGACGACGGTCGGGTCGGCAAAATCCACCACTACCGCGGCACGTACCTCCAAGACTGGATCGTCGATCCCAAGTTCCCACGCGTGTGGCGACTCGAGAAGGCAAAAGCGGGCAGCGGCGCACTCGGCGACATCGGCTCTCACTCGTTGGATCTCGCACGCCATCTCGTCGGCGAGATCACTGAGGTGAGCGGACTCCTCGAGACCTTCATCGACGAACGACCGCTTCCCGAAGGCGGTGGCACGGGCAAGGTCGACGTGGACGATGCGGCGCTCGCCCTAGTTCGCTTCCAAAACGGTGCCATCGGCAGCATCGAGGGCACGCGCTTCGCGCCGGGCCGCAAGAACTACAACCGCTTCGAGATCAACGGCAGCAAGGGCAGCCTCGCCTTCGACCTCGAGCGCATGAACGAGCTCGAGGTCTACGAGGAGAACGGCCCCGACAGCGGGTTCCGCACGATACTCGCGACCGACGCGTCCCACCCCTACGTCGAAGCGTGGTGGCCACCCGGACACGTCCTGGGATACGAGCACACCTTCACGCACACGGTGCTCGACTTCCTCGGCGCGGCCTGCGGCAAGTCCCCGGTCACGCCTAACTTCGAAGACGGCGTCGCCAATCAACGCGCGCTCGATGCCATCGAACGGTCGGCGGCATCTCGCCGGTGGGAGTCCGTCTAGATGACGTCGTCCGAAACCAGTTTTCCCGCGTCGAAGATCTTCTTCCTTAGCTCGGCCGCCCTCTTCACCGCCGGCCTCAGCTTCTCGCTCCGCGGGGCGATCGCCGGCGGCATCGAAACCGAAGTCCTTTCCAAGATCGACCCCGCCAACTCGGGCATGCTCACCGGGCAGGTCCTCGGCATCGCGTTCACGGGCTTCGCGATCACCCTGTTCCTCGGCAGCGTCTTCCTCGATCGGCTCGGGATGGGCCGCTCCCTGATTCTCGCGAGCCTCTCCTTCACGACCGGCACCCTTGTCGCCGTATTCTCCGACCGCCTCGGCGGGGAGAGCGGCAGCTACACGTTCCTGTGGCTCGGCTACCTGCTCTCGGGACTGGGCTGGGGTTTCGTCGAAGCGGCCACGAACCCGCTCATCACGGCGCTGTACCCCGAGGACAAAACACACCGACTCAACGTCTTGCACGCCTGGTGGCCGGCCGGTGTCCTCGTCGGGGGAGTCACGGGAGGCGCCTTCGGCGCCATCGGCTGGCGAATGCAGTTCGCTCTCGTCGTAATCCCGGCAATCGTCGTCGGCGTCCTCTGCATCGGCACGCCGTTCCCTCGGACCGAACGGGCCGCTCGCGGCGTCGCTTGGGCCGACATGTGGCGAGAGATTCCCCGGCGTCCGATGTTCCTCGTGTGGTTGGCGTGCATGTTCCTGACCGCCGCATCCGAACTCGCCCCCGGTCAGTGGATCGACTTCACGCTCACGCGGACGGTGGGCATGCGCGGCATCTGGCTGCTCGTCTACGTGAGCCTGATGATGTTCGTGTTCCGACACTTCGCCGGAACGGTCGTCCATCGCCTCGGTTCACCGATCGCCCTGCTCACCTGGTCGGTGGCGCTCTCGGCGCTCGGACTGATGCTCCTGCCACGCGCGACCTCTCCCGTGATGGGACTCCTAGCCGCCACGGTCTGGGGCCTCGGCGTGTGCTTTCTCTGGCCGACGATGCTGGCAAACGTGTCCGAGCGTTACCCGCGCGGCGGCGAACTCTTCATCGGATTGATGGGCGTCGCGGGCGCGATGGCAATTCAGTTCGTACTGCCGGCACTCGGCGCGATCTTCGACCGAGCCAAGGTGGACCTCGCAGGTTCCGACGATACCTTCGCCGCACTCCAGGGTGATGAGCTGCAAGAGGTTCTGAGTCAGGCCGCACTGGTCTCGTTCGAGACGAACGCAATCCTACCGGCGATCCTGATTTTCGTGTTCGGCGCCATCTGGATCTACGACCGCGCACACGGCGGCTACCACCCCGAGAAGCTCGAAGACGAAGGCCGCTAGCCGACGCCCCTCGACGCGCGACTACTGGGGGCCGTACTTGTCCGAGGTTCCGTTATCGCGGATCTCCACCTCGGACCGCTCCTCTGCGGACAAGTCCGGCGAGAAGGCCACCAGCGGGCGCGACGCGCCGGCGAGCCCCACAGAGTTGTTCGTAACGCGGATGTTCCGCAGGCGAGGAAGGTCCTCACCCGGGGAAGCCGTACTGAAGATGTCGACGGGAGCCCCCCCATCCCATCAGAAGATTCCCCTCGATCCCGACCGCCGCGCAGGCCATGGCAGACCCCGCCCCGCCGAAACGAACGAGGGAGGCCGTCGGCTTCGAGGTGTGAATGGTGTTGCCGGACAGCAGGGTGTGCCCCGTGCAACCGTCCACAACACCCGGGCTCCCGATCCAGAACCCCGCTGCCCCCGCACCGAGCCAGGTGCAATGATTGGATTGTACGTGCCACCCCGTCAGCAGCACGGCACACCCGCGCATCAAGCCCATCATGTTGTTGCCGACCAACCGACCACCGTGAACGAGGAATCCTCGACCTGCACTCGGACATTCAACGCTCGCAGACCGCCCCGACAGCCTTCGACGGCCGCGTCCCGATACCCCGTCCCGCACCGGTCACCAGCGCGACTCTTCCCGTCAACTCGAACATGGACCTTCTTCTCTCGTAACAGCGGTCGCCATCCGGATATGCCGAGGCTCATGCCAAAGTCATCCAACCGGGTCTTTACCGAGGACGAACTCGCCATCGCAGCCACACGCTCGGTCGATGCACTCGCCGATGCATTAGCCACCGGCGATCGAGCCGGGGCGCTCGGCAAGGTGATGCAGAGCGGCATGCTCGGCGATGCCGGGTTCCGCGAGCGCGCCGAGATGTTGATGCATTTCACACGCGTCCACCTACAGCCGTTCGAACTGCAGGAGGATGACGAAAAACTCACATTCCTCTGCTCTGTCTGCCCGAGCGCAGGCCGCCTTCTGCAGGCCGGGCGCTACGAGGGCGACAGCGCCGACCTTCCAGTGCAAGGACCGCGTCCTCTCACCTACGACCCCCCGGAACTGCCGGCGTACTGCTGCCACGAACCGGTGATGGAGAAAGCCTCGATCCGGGATACGGGCGCCCCGCTGTTCATCGTCGATCCATCCGAGCGGCTCGGCGAAGAGCCGTGCCGCACCTAATCTCTACAAAGATGCGGCCGATATCCCCGAACGCTGCTACACGAGGCTCGGGATGGAGAAGCCGCCCCGCGGCCGCTACGACGAGCCCATGTCCGCCAACTGGGTGACGCTGGAGCGCGACGGACCCGTCGCGATCGTGTCTTTGAACCGTCCGGATCGTCTGAACGCCTATGGATGGGAGCTCGGCGGCGTATTCGCAGAGCGAATCAACGAGGCATCGAGCGACCCTGAGGTCCGAGCCATCGTCGTACGCGGGAACGGCCGGGCCTTCTGCGCGGGCCTCGACCTGAAGAGCAACGTGCAGGATCGCATCGTGGGCCGCTCGCCCGCGGAGCAGGTCCGGAACTACTACGAGCGGTTTCGCATGTCGCACCGCCGCACGCAGGCGATCGAAGACGTTCCCCAGCCGACGATCTTCGCGCTACACGGCTACTGCTTCGGCGCCGGGATGGAAATCTCCCTCCTCGGCGACATCCGCGTCGCCTCCGAAAACGCGGTCTTCTGTGCGCCCGAAGTCAAAATCGGCGTCGCAATCGACGGCGGTCTCGACATGCGCCTTTGCGAAGAGGTCGGCCCCGGGTGGGCGAAGTGGATTACCCTGACGGGCCGGCGGTTCGACGCGCGAAAGGCGCTCGAGATCGGGCTCGTGCAAGAGGTTCATCCCGCGGACGAGCTCCGCGACCGCGCGCTCGAGTTGGCGCACGAGATCGCCGAGAACGCCCCCCTAGCCGTGCAGGGGACGAAGCGCACGATCAACATGTGGAGCAAACGAGGACTCAATGACGCGCTCAAGTTCGAGGCGATGAGCACCTCGACGTGCTTTGTCTCCGAGGACCTGCTCGAAGGCTACGCCGCGGGCGGCGAAAAGCGCAAAGCGCGCTTCGAAGGAAAGTAGGAGAGAATTCATGAGCACTACACACGACTTCACGAACAAGAGCGCGCTGGTCACCGGCGGAGCCACCGGTATCGGCAAGGGCTGCGCCAAGTTCCTGCTCGGGACCGGCGCCCACGTCACAATCGCCGGTCCCGATTCCGCCGCACTCGATGCCGCGATCGCGGAACTCGAGGAGGCAAGAGCCCAAGGGGCTCGCCTCGAGGCCGTGCTGTGCGACGTGACCGACGAAGAGCAGGTCCGGGGCGCCGTCGACGCCGCCGCCGCGGACGGGAACCTCGACATCGTCGTTTCAAACGCGGGCACCGGCTACCCGGCCCCCATCCTCTCGCTCGACGCCGAAGGCTGGCTGCTTCCGTTTCGCGTAAACGTGATGGGCACGGCCTTCTGCATCAAACACGCGGCGCAGGTGATGCGCGGCCACGGCGGCGGCACGATCATCGCCATCTCGACGATTGAGGCGTGTCGAGCCCCGATGTTCATGGCGCCGTACCCGGTATCGAAGGCCGGCGTCGATGCGTTGGTTCGCTGCGCGGCGCGTGAGCTGGCGTCGTTCGGAATCCGCGTGAACGGAGTTCGGCCCGGGTACGTCGACACCGAGTCGGCGCGGGCGGCCTTCAGCGACGAGATGGTCCGGAACTGCCTCGACAGCACGTGGCTCGGGCGCGCCGGGCAACCCCTCGACATCGCCCAGGCGGTCGGATTTCTGGCCTCTGAGCATGCCGGGTGGATCACCGGAGAAATGCTCAACGTCGACGGGGGTTTCGGCGTTCACGACGGCGAAAACTTCGAGTACACCGCACGAATGGTGGTCGGGGACGCGGTCGTCGACGATGCCAAGGGACAACCATGACAAGTAGTTAATTAGGGCTAAAGTATGGGCCCGAGACCGACGAATTAATATAGCAGATGAGGGGACCCGGAGATGGGACTGCCATTTCGTTTACCCCTGCCGGCGCCCAAACCAGCGCCGAACGCACCCACCCCGGATGGCCAACCCAAGCGACCAATCCGGCTCCGGCCCGCGATGGTCGGCACGCGCGCGCGCAACGCACGCATCAAGCCATCCTCGACGGCCTGGGCCAGTGCCTGGAGATCGGTATCCTGCTGCCCACGGCCAAGCAGACCCCGAAGCGAGCCGACTCGTTCCTGAGAGGCTGCGCACGGATCTACGAAGGCACCGCCGCCGTCCGGCGAGCTCTGCAGCGGTACGGTGCGGCGTCTGAGAAGCTGGAGCGTTAACGGGACCAACAGCGCCGGCACGGACACAAGAAGATCATGGCGTTGTTCGACAGAGAGCTCGCGGCTCTGACATCCTCGGCGCGCCGCGAACGCGGGCAAGAGATCTCAGTCCTCACGACTTGGAACCAGTGGGAAGAGCTCCATCGGCACGAGGGATTTTCGGTCCCGCGAACGCGCCGGGTTCTCTCTCGCGAGATGCTCGCCGCGCTCGCTCCCGAGACGAACTAGGAGCCGGCCCCAAGAGGGGTCACGCTCCTAGCCGCGCGAGAGCCCCGCGGCGGTCTTCGGACGTGCGTTCGATCCCGCATTCGGTACGCTGTCGGCCAGAGGAAGCAGATGCCGTCCTACAGCTACGAACGCATGAGCCCCGAGAGCGCGTCCTTTCTTGAACGCGAAACGCCGCGAATCCACGGCCACACCACGTCGATTCTGGTGTTCGAGCCCGGCCCTCTCACGAAGCCGGGCGGCGGTGTCGACTACGTCGCCATCCGCAGCGCCATCGAGGCCCGTCTCCACCAGGCCCCCCGTTTCCGGCAGAAGCTCGCCTGGGTCCCCTTCGAGAATCACCCGGTGTGGGTGGACGACCGCGACTTCCGGCTGAACTATCACCTGCGGCACTCCAGCCTTCCCCGCCCCGGCAGCCTCGAGCAGCTCGAGAACACGATTGCACGCATCAAGGTTCAGCCGCTGAATCGATCGCGCCCGCTGTGGGAATGCTGGGTACTGGAGGGATTGGCCGATGATCGCTTCGCACTGCTCCTGAAGACCCACCTCTCGATGCTCGACGACGCCGCGGGCTCCGACCTGCTGCAGGCAATTCTGTCGCCGAACGTCGAAGAGCCGCTCCCCGAGCCGGTCCCGTATGTGCCGCGGCCGCGCCCGTCGGCGCGAGAACTCGTCATGGACGAGATCATCCAGCAGGTCCGCCTCCCACGACAAGCTCTCGATCGCCTGGTCCACATGGTGAGCGATCTCGATCGCCTGATGTACGAGGTCCGAAGCGGAACCCGCTCGCTCGCGGCCCTGCTCGGCTACTCCCTTCGCCCGCCGGTCGAGACGCCATTCAACGGGCGAATCGGCCCTCATCGCCAATCCGCCCTGTTCGACACCCCGCTCGCGGACGCGCGAGCGATCGCCGGAGCACTCGACGGGACCGTCCACGACGTAATCCTCGCAACCGTTGCCGCGGGCGTGCGAAAGTTCCTCGGCTCGAGGCTCGTGAGCCCCGCCGCGCTCGACCTTCGCGTTTCGACCCCGGTGAGCCTCGATACCGGTGAAGACGCCGCGCCGGAGAAATCCAACGTGGTGGAGTGGGTCGTCGATCTACCTATTTGGGAGAAGAACGAGAAAACCCGTTTTGAAATGATCCGCGACCGCACCCGTACGCTCCGCGAAACCGACGGCGCCCTCCCCGCGCGATCGATCGCCGACGAAAAGACCTGGCTGTCCGCGCGAATCCTCTGCCTCGGGGCTCGAGCTCTCGCGAGCCACACACCGGTCAATCTCACGGTGACGAACGTGCCCGGCCCACAGGGTCCACTGTACTTCCAGGGCGCCCGCCTCCTGGAAACCTACGGCATGGTCCCGTTGCGCAACGGACACGGTCTCGGGATCGCCGTGATGAGCTACGACGGCAAGATCTTCTGGGGCGTGAACGGCGACGTCGATCTGCTGCCCGACCTGCAGCACCTAGCCCGATGCGTCCAGGAGGCGTTCATCGAGCTTCGCGATTCGATCACGAGACTCGCATCGGTCACGCCGCTCTTCGAAGCGACGTCCTAGTGCACCGCACTAGCGCTCAGACCATCTGAGTGTCGCGCAGGGACTGCTCGACGAAAGCGCGCGCGGCGGGGTTTGCGATCGCGAGAACGTGCCCACCGGCGAACCAATGGATCTTCGGCCGGTCCCAGTGGCGCCAGAGAGCGCGCGCGTGGACAGGGCGCGCGACACGGTCCGCCGTACCCGCATAGATGAACCGTCGGTTGCGCGGCGCCAGCGGCGTGAACGACAGCGGCGAGACGACGTGGGAAATCGATCGAACGAGGTCCCAGGGAACGGAGAACTCGTCGGTGTATCGCCGGATGATGTAAGGCTCGTTGTCGCGGGCAAGACTCGAGAAGTCCACGGCGGGGATCCCGGCGATGACGCAATCCAGGTCAGGCTCCATCGCCGACACCATCGACGCGTTGTGGCCACCGAGCGAGATTCCGTAAATGCCGATCTTCGGTGCACCACGCTCGCGGACCCAGCTGATCGTGCGCCGCACGTCCCAGATCGCCTGCGAAAACGTGTGGACGACGTTCAGGTAGTCGGGCTGAAGCAGCTCACCGCCACTCATCGTCGTGCTGCTGCGCGGCCCGTGCAACGGAAGACACGGGAAGATCAGATTCAGCCCGAGCTCGTGGTGCAAACGCCGCACGTCGAATCCGATGAAGTTGACCATCGGCGTGCCCATCGTGAACCCGTGCACGCAGACGAGCCAGGGCCGCGGTTCGCCCTCGTGCTCGAGAACGTACGCGTGCTGTCGTTGGTTGTGCTCCTTGGCGACCCACTCCTCACCGCCGGGCTCGCCGGGGCGGGTCTGGAAGCCACTGTCGAATTCGAGGTGCTGGTAGGGCTGACGGGTGGCGCCGTACCAAGCGGTCTCGTCGCGCAGCGTCCACTCCCGCGGCGCGGCCGGGCGCTGATGGTACCCCAGAGGGCTCTGGAGCCAGCCTCCCTCCGACAGGAAGGCCTGCATCCGGACGACGTCTTCGTTCGCCTTTCGGATCTGCTCGGGCGCCGGGACTCCGATGAGGAGGTTCACGAGGACCCCGAACGTCTGATCCATGACCGACTCGCCGATCAGCCTCATCGACGCTTCGACCGGAGGAACGTCGGTCCACTGGGAAGCACCCGTGTAGGCCGCCCAGGTTTCGGAGACGAAAGAGGCGACCGGCTGACCCGATGCACTGACGAAACGCAGTAGATCCAAACTCGGCTCTCCCTTTTGGCGCCCCGATTTGGAGCACCGCGTCGTTGCTACGCCATATGACGCAGTGCATGCAAGAGATCCGTCGCTGCTTTGTTAGCTCGCATTGGTGCCGAATCCGAAGCTCCAAGCTGCCCGGGACCTGTTCTCTCTCATCAATCGCAACGTGGAGGCTGCCCCAGATGCGGCCGCGATTGCCCAGGAAACCGTAGAGGCGGTGAAAGCCGCCGGCCTCTACGGGGTATCCGCCCCTCGCGAGGTCGGGGGCGAGGAGCTCTCTATCCCCGAGGCGATCGAGGTCTTCGCAGAACTCGCGCGCGCGGATGGATCGGTGGGCTGGTCCGTGATGGCGGGCGCGGTTCTCGTCTCGTACTTCGGCGCCTACTGCGACCAGGACTTCGTCGACCAGATGTTCGGCGCCGGCATGCCCATCGGCGCCGGCCAATTCGCACCCAACGGAACCGGAGTGCCCGACGGCGACGACTTCGTCATCTCGGGCAAGTATCAATTCGGCAGCGGGATCTCGCACGCGAACTGGGTCGGCGCCGGCGTCTTCGTGACGCCGGCCGAGGGCGATCCCGAGCTCCGCTTCATGGTGTTCCCCCGCGAATGCGCAGACGTGCAGGGCAATTGGGACGTCCTCGGCCTGCAGAGCACCTCGAGCTTCGACTACGAGGTAAAGGACGTGCGGGTTCCACGGGGCGCCACCTTCCCGTTCTTCGGCCCGACGCGCCGCCGCGGGGGCAAGACCTACGAGCTCGGCGTGCTCCCGCTCACGGCCGTCGGACACGTAGGGTTCGCGCTCGGCGTCGCGCGCCGCGCGCTCGACGAGCTGATCGACATCGCTCGCACGAAACAGCGGATGGGAGCCACTGCCGCGCTGCGGGACAGCGACCTGTTCCTCGACTCGCTCGGCACCCTCGAGTCACGCTATCGGGCGTGCAGCTCGTGGTCGTACGATGTCTTCGGGAAGATGGAGCACACGGTCCGGGAGACCGGCATACCCAACCCGGTCGAGATGAACCTGGCCCGCCAGGCTACCGTCTTCGTGACCCACGAAGCGGCCGACGTCATCCGACAGGCGTACCTCCTCGCCGGCACGAGCGGGCTGCGCGCCGGGCCGCTCCAGCGGTGCTTCCGCGACATTCACGCCGGCACGCAGCATTTCTTCGCCAGCCCGGCCGCCACGGCCGACATGGCGCGAGACCTCCTCGCCTAGTCGCGCCACGCAACGGACTCCTCGCAACTCCGCGCTCTTGCCTGCGAGACATCGCAGCCGCCAGCCCGAACGCCTTGCCGGGTTCAAGCCTCATTTCGGCATCGCCCGCCGGGTGAGTCCGCGCACGACCACCGCTCTCCCATCGTCGACCGTGTCCGGCCTCCGTGCTAGGTCCAAGCCGGTGAGGGTAACCCGGAATCACCCCTTCGCGTTCCGCGCCGCGTGCTGCTTCGGCGTCCTCGCCGCGCTCGTCAGCGCGTGCTCCGAGCCACCGCAGAAGACCCTGCTCGAGCCCATCTTCCGCCTCGCAACCGAGGCAAGCCTGAGCCCGCCACGCTGCGCGGCCGGGAATGAGTTCCGACCGAGCCTCGGCTGCCCACCGTTCTTCCTCCTCCAGCCTACGGTCGGAAAGGGAAAGAAGAGCGGGCAGCGCTTAAAGCTCGTGAGCAAGACGCCGGCGCACCTCCGCGACAAGGCCATCGTCGCCATGCCCATCACCCGGCTCGGCCGGGGCCAGGCGCAGATCGACCTCGACCCACGAGTCATCGCCAAGACGCGCCCGCAGATCACGCTGAGCTGGCCGTTCGATTCAAAGCGCCTCGCGAAGGCTTCTCCCTGGCGGCTTCGCGTGCAGGTCCTGGAACCGACGGTGCGCGAGTTCCAGAGGAGCCCGGTGACCATTCCCATTGCAGCCGAACTAACCGTCGGCCTAGCCGTTTCCCCCCTCGCCGCCAAACTCGACGTCGGGAGTACCGAGTTCGTGATCGAAGCCCACTTCGAAGACACGGTGAAAGAAGTCTTCCGTGAAAACCTCCCAGCGGACGAAGGCGGGAAGTGGCACAACCGACGCGTGGACCTGAGCGAGCTTGGAGGGCGCGAGGTGCGCTTCCATTTCATCACCCGCGCAAACGCACACCCCGACACTCCCGGGTTGTCCGCTGCATTCCCCCTCTGGGGGGCCCCCGAGGTCCTCGCGGCGCGTCCCCGGAATGAGAGACGCAACGTGCTTCTGATTTCCCTCGACACGGTGCGTGCCGACTCGATCGGCGCAGTCACCCGCGGCGCGCGGCTGACCCCCTGGTTCGATCGACTGTCTGGTGAGGGCGTCGTCTTCCGCAACGCCGTCTCCACCTTCAGCTCGACCTCGGCGGCGCACATGAGTCTCTTCACGGGCACGTACCCCGCGACCCACAAGGTGCGGTACGCCACCCACCACCTGGACGCTTCGATTCGAACTTTGCCCGAAGCCCTCGCGAAGGCCGGATACTCGACCGGTGCCGTGACCGAAAACGCAATGATCCTCGCCGGCTCCGGATTCGCCCGCGGTTTCGACTCCTACCGAGAGAACAAGGACAGCCTGAGACACACGGGCTCGATCGATCGAACCTTCGCAGACGGGGTCGCGTGGCTCGAAGCCCACCGGGGCGAGCGCTTCTTCCTGTTCCTCCACACCTACGAAGCCCACACACCCTACGCACCCAAGCCGGAAGCGCTCGCCGACGTTCCCGAGATCGACGTGGACGGCCTCCGCGAGAACGAGCTGCCCTGGGAACAAACCCGACGTCGCTACGAGGCCGAGATCCACTACATCGACGGCGCTCTGGAACACCTCTTCTCGGAGCTCCGTCGACTGGACGTCCTCGACGACACAATGGTCGTCATCACGTCCGACCACGGTGAAGAGTTCGGGGAACACGGCGGGCTCGGCCACGCGAAGTCCGTCTACGACGAAGTCTTGCGAATCCCTCTCCTCTTCTGGAATGCCGCTGGGACGACCGCCGGCCAAGTCGTCGACGAGCAAGTGTCCCTCATCGACGTGACGCCAACCATCCTGGAGTTCGCGGCAATTTCGCCGCCCCCTCGAATTCCGGGGCGCAGCTTGATCCCGGCGATGAACGGCGACCCACTCCCGGGAAGCGAGGTGCGCTTCGCCGAAGCACCAGTCAGAAACACGCGCCATGTCACGGCGCGCACGAAGAACCACAAGTGGATCTGGCGAAGCAACGAGGAGGGGCTTCTCGTATTCGACCTCACCGCCGATCCCGGCGAGAAGACGCCCCTGCAGAACGAAAACCTCAGCGCGGAGGGTCAGGTCCTCATCGATGCATACCTCGCCCTAGACGACCTACCGCAAGACGACGAAGAGCCCGCACCGGCGCGGGTCCTCGACGAGCCGACTCGCCAGAAACTCGAAGCGCTCGGGTACGTGGAGTGACCGCCCTGACGACCGCCCCCAAGGAAACCGATCTCCTCACGACGAGGGACATGGCTCGATTCGTCGCGCGCGGTTTTCTGCGCTTCGACGCGCTCATCCCTGCGGTGCTGAACGAGCGCGTGATCGACGAACTCGACGCCCTCACGCGCGACCGATGGGTACCCGGCGCGCCGACGAAGCCACCCGCGACCGGCACCCCGCTCTCGCAGTGCTACCCGCCCCCTTCGGTCATCGGAGAGATCCTACGCCTCCCCCGCATCCGCGGGATCATCCAGTCCCTCGTAGGCCGGGAGCCGGTGTTCGACCACGACTTCGTCCACCTCCGAGAGCCCCGCGACCTGTGGGAGCAACATCTGCACGCCGACGCCATCCTGGACCCCACGAGCTTCGCCTTCGACGTTCAGCTCTTCTATTTTCCGCAGGAACTCGGCCCGGGCGAAGGCGGGACCCGCTTCGTGCCCGGAACCCACCTCCGGCGGGTGAACGAGCTGCAGGTCGGGCGCTACCAACATCTGCTGGGAGAGAAGCACGTCAGCTGTCCCGCCGGGACGATCGTCGTGTTTCATCAAGGCCTGTGGCACGCGGGGCAGCCGAACGCCTCGGATCGACGGCGGTGGATGTACAAGATTCGCCTCAACGCGACCGAGCCGCAACGACGGCTCTGGAACACGGACGATCTCAAAGCCCTTCAAAACGGACCGGACGATCACATCTTCGCCCGCTTCGCCGACGACTCGGTTGCGAAACAACTTCGCCATGTCGAGCCCTGGTGCGACAACGCCGACTACCGACTCGAGCAAGTCCAACGCACACAGCTCTGGCGCTACCTGACCGGCGACGAAACCTTCGACGTCGACTACTACCTGACGCGCATCGACCGACACCGGCGCCTGGAACAGGGCTCGTGAGCGCGGTTCGCCAGCAGGTTCTGTATCTCTGGCTGGACACGTCGTCGCTCGACGGGCGCGCCCTCGGCTGGGCATTTCACGACGGCACCCGAGGCCAGGGCCCTGCACTCCCCTCCGAGGAGCCTCCCTACGCGAGCGGCGTCGCCGCGATGGAGGACGGGTGGTGCCTAATGCAATCCTCGCAGCTCATTCCACCCTACCCGGGCGTCGAGCACACGACCTCGTTTCTACAGCACGAGTTCGTGTTCGAGCGACGGATCGATATCGACTGACGGCGCCGAGGGGAAGCCCCTCGGCGCCAGGTCGAGTCAGACGTAGGTGCTACCCTTCATGCCGGTGTCGACATCCTGGCGGATCTTCACGTTCACCAGAGCCGGCTTCCCGGAGGCGAAGGCACGCTCGAGGGCCGGGCGGATCTGATCCGGCTCCTCGACGTACTCACCGTGACCACCCATCGCTTCGACGATCTTGTCGTAGCGGGTGTAGTTGAGCAGCGTAGCGACCTTCCGCTCGCTGCCGAACAAGGCCACCTGCGGGCGGAGCATCTGCCCCCACGCCGCGTCGTTGCCGACGATTCCGACGATCGGCAGGTTGTGCCGCACCGCGGTGTCGTACTCCATCCCGTTGAAGCCGAAGGAGCCGTCGCCGTAGATGATCAGGACCTTCTTGCCGGGGTTCGCGAGCTGCGCCGAGAGAGCGAACGGCATCCCGACACCCAGCGTTCCGAGAGGACCCGGATCCATCCAGGCGCCTTCACGCATCACGGGAACAACCTTCGATGCCTGCGCGACGATGTCGCCACCGTCGCCGATCAGGATCGTGTCGCTGTCGACGAAGTCTCGGATCTCCTTGCACAGGCGGAGGGGATCGATCGGAACCTCTTTCGAGTTGAGCTGTGACTCGAACGCCGCGGAGAGAGCGGTCTCGTTCTCGCGAAGCGAGTCTCTCCAACCGGTGAACTTCAGGCCGGGCGACTTCTCGGCGACCTTCTCGCGAAGCATCTGGAGTGAGACACCCAGATCACCGACCAACGCCGCGTCGGCCGACCGGTTGTGCCCGACCAAGGTACCGTCAACTTCGAACTGTACGATCTTCGCGTCGGCCGGAATGGTCTGGCCGAACCGAAGCCGGAAATCGAAAACGGAGCCGGCCAGGAGGAAGACGTCGCACCGGGTCATCGCGTCTTTGCGGACCTGCGAGAACAGGTTGGGCGAATCGTACGGGATCTGCCCGCGCCCCATTCCGTTAACGAAGGACGGCATGTCGACGTGGTTGATGAACTCGTTGAGATCCTTCGCGGCCTGGCACCACTTGATGCTCGTACCTGCGAGCAGAACCGGCTGCTTTGCAGCGGCGATGATGCCTGCGGCCTTCTCGACGTCCGTCGCCGGGGGAGCGACCTTCGGACGCTCCGTGCTGATCTTCGGCATCTCGACCTCGCCTTCGGCCATGCCGCTGAAGACGTCCATCGGGATCTCGAGGAACGCGGGGCCGGGCATCCCGGACGTCGCATGGCGAATCGCGATCGAAATGTACTCGGGGATGCGCTTCGTGTCGTAGCAAGCATCCGCCCATTTCGTGATCGGCTTCATGAGGGAGACGTGATCCATCTCCTGCAGCGAGCCGCGGCGAAGGTTCGCGAAGGGCCCCTGCCCACCGATCACGAGGATCGGGCTGTTCGCCCGCCATGCGTTGGCCACCCCGGTGACACCGTCGGTCACGCCCGGCCCGGCCGTGAGAACCGCAACCCCGATCTTGCCCGGATTCACCCGACTCCACGCATCTGCGGCATGGACGGCCGCCTGCTCATGGCGCACGTCGATAACCTTGATTCCTTCGTCGAGGCAGCCGTCGTAGATGGCCATGACATGGCCTCCACTCAGCGTGAAGATGACCTCTACTCCTGCCTCTTTCAGCGCGCGCGCGGCGAGCTTTCCACCGTGAGTCGTCATGAATTCGTCACTCCTTTACGGGTGCGGGTAGCAAGCGATCTTCGGCGGGGGAAGACGCCCACCCGGCGGGCGGGATTCGCCCCTTGACGGCAACCGGTTCGAGGTCCGGTGATGGCGCCGAGTCTGAATCATGCCGAGTCCCAACTTCATTCTCGACTGCGTGGCCTGCGCCGTGTTGCTCGTGTTCGACGGCTACATGACCCGCCGGGGCCGAGCGAACGCGCGCATCCAACCGCGGCGCTAGCCACCCGGTCGCTCCCCGGCGGCCGAACCGCATGGCAGGCCCTGCGGCCACCGGCCCGGAACCCGGGCAAGCATCGGCCCGCCCGGCCCCTGCTGCAAAATCGCTCTGGATTTGGGAAAGCTGTTGGCTCTAAACTTCACTACGGAATCCACCTGGAGAGGGGACTACGAGGATGCGTTCAACCTTGATTTACCGGCTCGGCGCCATGACAGCCGCCTATTCGTTCTTGCTCATCACACCCACAGTGACCCGCGCGCAGGACATCACCTACACGACCTTCGCCACGGGCCTCTCGCAGATCACCGACATCGCCCACGCCGGAGACAGCCGACTGTTCGTCACGCAGCAGTCCGGGCAGATTCGAATCGTGCAGAGCAACGGGTCGGTCAACGGAATTTTGTTCCTCGATCTGAGCGCCCTCGTGTCGAGCGGCTTCGAGCGAGGACTGCTCGGCCTAGCCTTCCATCCGAACTACGCCGTGAACGGCTACTTCTACGTCAACTACACCAACCTCGGAGGCAACACCGTCGTGGCGCGCTACACGGTCTCCGTCGACCCCGACATTGCGGACGCGGGAAGCGCCTCCACGACCCTGACGCAGAATCAGACGTTCTCGAACCACAATGGCGGCGATCTGAACTTCGGGCCGACTGACGGTTACCTCTACATCGGATTCGGTGACGGCGGCTCCGGCTGCGATCCGAACGACGACGCACAGGACCCGACCACATTCCTCGGCAAGATGCTGCGCATCGACGTCGACGGTGGCAGCCCGTACGCCATCCCGCCGAGCAACCCCTTCGTCGGCGTCGGTGGCGTGCTCGACGAGATCTGGGCCCAGGGCCTCCGCAACCCGTGGCGCTTCGCCTTCGACCGGCAGGCCCCCCACGACATGTGGATCGGTGATGTCGGCCAGAACGCGCGCGAAGAGATCGACGTTCAGCCTGGCGGGAGCTCCGGCGGCGAGAACTACGGCTGGGATTGCATGGAGGGCTTCCAGAACTCCTCGATTTCCAGCTGCACGACCACCGCCACATGCCCCGCCACGAACGACACCGACCCCGTCCACGACTACGATCGCAGCGGCGGCCGCTGCTCCGTCACGGGCGGCTACATCTACCGAGGAAGCGCCCACCCCGGATTCGTCGGAGAGTACTTCTTCGCCGACTGGTGCACCGGCGACATGTACAGCCTGCGCGACAACGGCGGCGGCTACACGCATACGACCTATACGACCAACGTCCCCGGAAACCCGCGGACATTCGGCGAAGACCAGGACGGCGAGCTCTACCTCGCAAACGGCAACACGATCTTCCGGCTCGACGACCCCACACCTCCGGTCACCGGGTGCCCGACGTCGCCAGACCCGACGTGTAACCTCCCTGGGAAGTCGGTGCTCTCGATTCGCGATACACCGCCGTCCGGCACCAGCATCAAAGACAAGGTCGTCTGGAAATCCGTGCGCGGACCCGCGGAAGCGCAAGCCGGGTTCGGCACGCCGACGGGCAACACCAACTACCTCTGGTGCCTCTACGCCGGTCCGTCCTCGAGTCTCATCGCGGAAGCCGGCGTCGCGGGTGGGGCCGGCTGGCAGACGACCGGATCGACCGGGTACAAGTTCGGCGATTCGTCGGGTGCACAGGACGGCGCGACCCGCATCCTCCTTCGCGGCGACGCGGCGCTGCCTCGCACGCGGGTGCAGTGGAAGGGCAAAGGCAACAACCTTCAACTCCCAAGCCTGCCTCTTTCACAAACGGACGACGTCTCCGTTCGTGTGCACAACTCGGCGAACGCCAACTGCTGGGGCGCCAACTTCGCTCCGAGCACCACCGTCCGGAACGATGCGAAGGTCTTCAAGGCAAAGACGCCCTGACCCTTCAAGACGACAACCGTGCCGCGCCTCCAAGAACCGGCGTGCCGGCGCCGGTGTCCCGGGCGGAGACCTCGTACCACTCTGCGGTTCGACCCGCGGTCACTTGAACACCACCCTCTGCCGTGAACTTCAGCGCATTCGTGACCAGGTTCTTCACGAGGAACTTGAGCTTGCAGCGATCCGTCAGAAATATCGACTCGCTCGCCTCCACCCGCCAGGCCAGGTCGACACCTACGGGGCGTGACAGCGCCCAGAGTCACGTGAAGGGGGCTGCTCAATCTCAAAGGCCGGGGCGCCCGAGGAGCGTGAGAAGCTGAGAGAGCCAAGCAACTCTCCATCTTGCGTCATCGGTGCGATCAACAGGGGCTTCACACCACCCGTCGTCAGGAGCCATGCGAGTAGCCCCATGGAAATCGCGATCTGCGGTCGAACGCCCCTCGGAAAGAAGAGCGCTCCGGCGATCACGACGATGATCAACCAACCGACAAATATCTCGAACTTCGCCGGGACGAGCTCGACTGTGAACGGCATGAACGCAGCCAGGAGCAGACGGAACGCAGCCGACAGCGCCTCCGGCCAACCAATATGCGGCACTGCAGGCTGCAAGCTGGAGGAAAACACTGAGGAACCAGCTGCCACTGAAGCCTGGCTCGAGCACCGAACTGAGGACCATCGCGGTGGTGCTCGCTGCGGCCGCGCACACCGCCGTGAGTCGAAGCCGGGCGAGAACAGTGGTGCGCCGGTCTGTCAAAAATTGGGGCGGCGCCTCCACTCGTCGACGAAGAGTTTCCGCCACCCCTCCCCCGAGCCGTCTCTAGGATTGCAGACCGGGGGTCAAACCCTCCTCAAGCGCTTCGTTCATTTCGACGGGTCCTTCTCTGTGCTCGGCGGCCCGTAGACGTACTCCCCGGAATCCGGATGGTGATACCAGCCGGCCGCCGCGTGGGTGCCTCCGTCGACGTGCAGGGTTTCTCCGGTCAAGTATCTAGACATCTCGGAGGCGAGGAAAACAGCAGCTCCAGCGAGATCGGACGGATCGCCCAGCCGACCGAGCGGTACGGTGCGGGTCGCGCGCTGGATTGCCTCTTGCGTCATCAGAGCCTTCAACCCCTCGGTGAGGCAGATGTCCGGCGCGAGCGCGTTCACCCGAATGCCGTGGGGAGCGAGTTCCAGGGCCAGCGTCTTGGTGAAGTTGATCGCGCCAGCCTTCGCCGCAGCGTAGGTCGCATACAGGGGAGCGGCACGGACACCCTCGATCGAGACGACGTTGATGATGCTCCCACCGGCGCCCCGCTCGACCATTGCGCGGCCGACATGCCGGGTGCAGTGGTAGATGTGTTTCAAGTTCGCGCGATGAAGGGCGTCCCAGCCCTTCTCCGTGGTCTCGAGAAACGGAGCCGCGAACACGCCTCCGGCGTTATTCACCAGGATGTCGACATGCCCGAAGCGCTCACACGCCGCAGCGACAGCCTCCTCGACAGCCTCTCCCTCGCGCACGTCGACCGTGAGCGCCAGGACTTCCGCTCCGGTCGCGCCGATCTCGGCGGCCGTCTCTTCTGCCCGCGCGGGATCGCGCTCGAACAGCACCACCTGCGCGCCGAACGATGCGAAGCCCTGGGCGATTCCCCGACCGATCCCCGCGCCGCCTCCGGTGACGATCGCCACCTTTCCGGTCAATAGGATGCTGCCTGGATTCACGACCGCACCACCTCAATCCCACTTCGGCGTAAAGGAGAGCGGCAGCGTCACTGGACCGAAGACCCCCGTACGCGGGCGCCACGCGACATCCGGCCCGACCTTCGCATCCGGCATCCGCCGCGCGAAAATCGGTAGAGCCTCCTGCATCTCGGCTCGGGCGAGGCTCGCACCAAGGCAGTAGTGCGGTCCGCCCCCGAACGTGAGCTGTGGCTCGCGCTCCACGGAAATGTCGAACATCTGCGGCTCCTCGTAGACGGCCGGATCGTGGTTGGCCGCGGCCGTCCCGAGCGACACCAGGGTTCGTTTGGGGATGTGGTACCCGGCGATCTCCATGTCCTCTGCCGCCATACGTGGCGCCACGGCTATCGCGCCGAGGAACCGTAGGCTCTCTTCCACAACGCGGGACGCCAATTCGGGTTCCGCGGCGAGCCGCGCCCACTGCTCGGGGTACTCCGCGAAGAGCGCGAGACTGATCCCCAGTTGATTACGCGTCGTGTCGTACCCCGCGAAGAGCAAGCCGGCGATCATGCTTCGCAACTCGATCGGACCCAGTCGGTCACCGCCATCCTCTGCGAGAATCAGTGCGCTCAGCAGATCGTCCCGAGGCTGTACACTTCGCTCGACAATCAGATCGTCGATGTAGCTCGACAGGCCCTCGAAGCCCTGGCGGACTTCGTCCAGTCGGTTCGCGAGCTCGAACGACAACACCCAAGTAATCTGATCGTTCCAGCGCGCGAAATCGTCGTGGTCTCCGGAAGGAACACCCAGCATCTCGCAGATGACCTGTACGGGGTGGTGGTTCGCGAACTCCGCCATGAACTCGCACGAACCGCGACCTGCGAAGCCATCGATAAGTTCTTCGGTGAGGGAACGCATCGCGCGACGGAGTCTCTCTACCGCTCGCGGCGTGAAGGCGCGACTGCCGAGCTTGCGGCGCCGCACATGGTCGGCGCCGTCGAGAGCGAGCAGAGCCTCCACAGTGCCGTGGTCGATGACCAGGCCCCCGATGGCCGTCTGCAGCGTCGGGGCGTGCGACCGCAGCTCGCCCAAGATCGGGGCGGGATCCGCCTGGAACTCCGGAGACAGGAAGTTCAGGAAGGGCAGCTCGTCGACACGCTTCATTGGTCCCTCTCAGGTGAGGAGTCTAGGCCACCCGCCGAGGGGCGTCGACACGGGCCCCGGCGCCCCCTGCGGGCGTGGCCATCGCCCCCCCCCCACCGGGGGCCCCCGCCCCGTGAGAGCGGATGCCAGCGATTTGTCTCTAGACAACTATCGACCCGACCCGTAGCCTGGCCAGAGACGAACAAACGCTCGTTTGGATCCCAAAAAACCCAAAGCTACGAGGCCTTACGATGCTTCTGCAACGACTTTCGCTGCTAACGACAGCCCTCCTCCTGACCGCTAGCGCCGCCTCCGCGGCAACGATCACGATGACGGGCGGACGTGCCGCCGTTTTCCGTTCGACGCCGATCGCAGCGAAGAACAAGGCGACCATCAAGTTCGTTAAGGACAATGCGATCTCGCCGGTCACGGTGCCGATCGAATGCCCGACCACGACGCCGACCCTGCGGATCACGGCGAGCAACGGATACGACTCCGGCACGATCGACCTACCCTGCGGCAACTGGACGGCGACCAACTCCGGCTACAAGTACAAGGATAGCCTCGCGGCCTCGGGCGGGGTGAAGACCATCCTCTATGGCAACACGAAGATGGTCGTGAAGCTGAAGGGCGCTCAGTACCCCGCCCTCATCGGACCGCTCGACGTTCCGACCTACGTCGAGATGACCCTCGACACGGGGACCGACGCGTACTGCGGCAGGTTCGAGAGCTTCAAAAAGAACCAACCGACGAAGGTCCAGGCCAACAAGGGCTCCGTCGCTTGCATCCCCGAAGAAACGACCTGCCCCGCAGGCCTTACGTGTGCCGCCTACAACGTCGTGCCGGGTCCGGGCGATCTTCTTCCCGTGGACGACGGCGCGTCGACCTGGCTGCGCGTGTTCGACTTCACCGGCGCCAGTCTCTTCGGCAATGCAACGAATGGAGCCTTCGGCCCAAGCCCAATTCAGCTCGCCAAGGGCACCGAGAACGGCAGCGGCGTCGCGCCGCTCGAGTTCGTCGGCCCCGCGTACCTCGGCGCCAACTTCCTCGACATCGCGCAGGGCCTCGGCACCACCGGCACGATCTGCGTGAAGATCGAACAGGATCCGGCCAACACCGGCTGGATCGATTGCGACGGCGGAACGGACGCCACGGTCGATCTCAGCATCGATTCGAACGGAGCCGGCGCGGCCGACCCCGCGGCCCTCACCGTTCCAGGCGGAGCTGCGGCAAGCCCGTCGGGCGAAGCACTCGTCCGCGTTCTCATGCAGTTCGCGATCGACTCTCAGAACGACGCTGACTGCTCGTCGCTGAGCTACCTCGGTACGCCTTCCATCGCGACCGCGTTCACGAGCGGACAGGCGACCAGCACGATCACCGATGATTGGATCAACGGCGCCCCCGGCGTAGCGACGAATGCCGTCTCTCTCGGCGGCATTCCGCTGACCTGCGGAACCTGGGGAGCGACCAGTGGACCGACGTCCAGCCTCTCTGCGCCGCTCTACGCGATGGACTTCCTCGCACCGGTCGTGAGCCAGGTCGTGGACGTCTCGCAGGTCTTCCGCCTCGAACTCGAGCCGACCGATCTGCCGGGTGGCCCGACCCCAACCCCGACCCCCGGCGGCGGCCCGACCCCAACCCCGACCCCAGACCCCACGCCGACCCCGACGCCCGACCCGACGCCGACCCCGGATCCGACGCCCGACCCGACGCCGACGCCGACGC
This sequence comes from Candidatus Binatia bacterium, assembly GCA_029243485.1. Taxonomy (NCBI): domain Bacteria; phylum Candidatus Binatota; class Binatia (SeqCode); species Binatia bacterium. The sequence goes on from JAQWRY010000079.1 coordinate 44,958, forward strand.
CAGAACCAACCCCGACCCCCATGCCGACGGCCACCACGATTCCGGCGACCGTCGATGGGCTCACGATTACGGACAGTACGCCGAACTACGGCCCGAACTACCAGGCCTTCGGCAACTGCTACGAGCAGGTGAAGACGTCTGCGGCGATCCTCGCGCAGGGCGCCGGCACGTTCTCCACCCGACTCCAGCAAAGCGTCGCGACCGATTGCGAAGCCGTCCTGACCGGCGGCGGTGGCATTCAGAGCGACGCCTCCACCGACTACACGATCGACTTCGACCTCACCTGCCCGGCTGGTTCGACGTATGAGATCCGGGTGGACACGTCAGCCGCGGGCGCCCTCACGATCAACCGCGACAACCTCGACGGCTGCGATCTGCCGTTCTTCGGAGACACGGGCAACTCCACCGCCAGCGTCGGCATCATCGCCGGCTCGCAGTCCGGTGGCATGCTCGACTCCGGCAACCTGAGCCTCGCCTCCCTCGGCGGCCTCACGAGTGCACCGGACGCTAACTCGACGATGGCGGACGCCTCGAGCGCCGTCATCATCGGCAACGGCACCGGCGCCGCGATCTCACACAGCTTGACGTTCACCTGGGCGGCGAGCTGCTCCAGCAACGGAAACACGACCGACACCGGCTCCGAGTGCGCAGTGCGCCTCGGACTGGACTCCAACCTCGCTCCCAACGGCATCAGCAGCTGCACCGATGCGGACGACTACCCGGGCGTAGGAGGCCGCACGGCGGCGAACGACGGACACTTCGTCGATGTGATCGCCGAGTGCACGTTCCTCGGTGTCCCCCCGACGCCGACCCCGCAACCGACTAACTCCCCGACCCCGACGCCTCCGGCACCGCTCGGCACCCTCAGCTTCACCGTAGCGACCGGCCAAGGCGGCTACTGCCCGAGCGACTCGTCGAACGGATCGTTCCTCAAGACGCACGGCAACCCGACCAGTGGCATCCCCGGGACGGTCTGCAACGGTTCGCAGGGCAACTTCAGCTCCGGGCTTCTGGCCATCAACGCCGGCATTCCCGACATCGACGGCAAGGCGACGCTGACTCTCACCTCGGCCGCCGTGCTCGGTGCCAACCTCGACACCCAGACTCCGAATTGCGGCGGCAACTGCGTCGCCTGCTGGCGCTTCGAAGATGACGCGGCCACAACGAGCTTCGTCGACTGTGACGGCGGATCGAACGCCGACATCACACTCGACGTCGACAGCAACAACACCTCGGCACCTCCCGCACCGGACTTCAGTAGTGCCTGGGTGACAGTCCCGGCCGGAGCCGGCGACGACGGTGCGGGCGCGGCGATCCTCTACGTGAAGGCGAAGCGCCTGCGCGTGAACGGCTCCTCAATCTGCCCGGGCGTGAGTGACTCCGCGTGGAACTCAGCCCCCGAGGAAAGCGTGGCGCTGGTCACGGGCCAGGCGACAACCACCATCAGTGATCGCCGACAGTGCTCCGGGAGCCTCTTCGGTACCGGGTGCCCGAGTGCGAACCCCTACACGGTCAGCCTCGGCGGCACGAACCTCAACTGCTCGAATTGGAACACGGGCTCGGGTGGCCGACTGGTCACGACGTTTGCGAATCTCGACGAGAACATCGGCGGTTCGTTCGGCACCGGCGACATCGCCCAGGTGCTGCGCCTGAACGACTGATCTCCCGGGATCGGGAGCGGCCGACCGCCGCTCTCGCTCCCGGGTATCGACGTTCTACGGTGCGCTCGCACCAAAACGCCCGAGAGGTTACGCCTACTGGGAATGGCCGACGACGATCGCGACCGGTATCGCCCCCGCTGGGAAGCCAAAGACTTCACCGGCACCGGCATCTGGCAGGTCCGCCGACGCCTCGCCGCCGCGATGCGGACAGTGATCGAGCGCCTCACGATCAGCGACGCCCCCGAAGCCGAGCTTCAGGTCGCCGCGGAACGCCTGGAGGAGTACGGCGAACGCCTGCAAACCCACCCACGCCGCAACCGCTACGAGGGCTTCGGCGAGACCGCGGTGGCCTCCCCCGATCAGCAGGACGGCGGCGGGCATTTCGACTTCAGCCCACTCATCGGGCTCTCTAATCCCCTCGCCCCGCCGATCTCGATGGAGTCGCGCGACGAGCGCGTCTTCGCCTCGGTCACGTTCGGCTCGGCGTACGAGGGCGCCCCCGGATGCGTCCACGGTGGATGCGTCGCGGCCGCATTCGACGAGATCCTCGGCTACGCACAGACGTTCAGCGGCCAGCCCGGTATGACCGGAACGCTGACCACCGTGTACCGCTCCCCGACGCCCATCCACACGGCGCTTCGCTTTGAAGCGTGGATCGAGAGCGTCAACGGACGCAAGGTGATCTGCAACGGCACTCTGCACGCGGGCGATCGCTTGTGCGCCGATGCCAACGCGATCTTTGTATCGCTCCGGCCGGGCCGCTACGAAGAGCTCGTACGCGCAAGGGCAGGTCGTAAGGCGCCCGACGACGCATGACCGAGCCCTGGTCGCGCGGCGCTCGCGTCTCCTTTGCTTTGGCGGCGCTGCTGTACCTAGTCACCGCCCTGTTCACCCTGCGAAACGTCCTTCCCGACCCGACCGTCCGGCTGCCCTTCAACTCCGGAATCGATGCGAGCAGTCGGCAGATGGGCCACTTCGATCAATCGATGGTGGTCTCCGTCATCACGCGCAACGCGGACGTGCTTCTGACCGAGCCATCGAACCTCCTCGGGGAAGGCCAGTGTTACCCGTTCCCGCGGTCCTTCACCCTTGGCGAGCACATGTTCGGCGAGGGCTTCCAGATGGTTCTGCCTTGGTTGCTCACGGGCGATCCGATCCTCGCGTACAATCTGCTGCTGGTGCTCACCCTGTGGTTGCCCGGCATCGCGATGTACCTGCTCGCGCACCACTTCACGCGACACCCCGGCGCGTCGTTCGCGGCGGGCCTCCTGTTCCAACTGTCCCCCGTTCGGATCATCGACGGCGGCCACCCGTTCCTCCACGCCGAGTTTTGGCTCCCACTCCTCCTTCTCCTCCTTCACCGCCTCTTCACGACGGATCGCAGGTGGCTGAGCGCCGCGGGGATCGGGCTCCTGCTGGCCCTCGAGGCCCTCGAGACCATCTACGTCCTGCTCGCGTGCTCGATCGTCGCAGGCATCTACGGGCTCCACCTCGCCATCCGGTACCGAGCCCGGCTGCCGCGCATCCTCCTGCCTCTCGGAACGGGCCTCGCGTTCGCGCTCAGCGTCGCGTGGCTCGTACTCGGTCCCTACTTCGAAACGCGGGAGACGTGGGACGTGCTCTCCGGCCGCCCGACGGTGCTGATCCCGCTTGCGACGTACGGCCCCGGCACGCCGTACTTCATCGGCGTCGTAGCGGCCGTGCTGGTCGCGATTGCTCTGGCCGACCGCGTGCGGAGACGGCGTGATGTCTCTGGAGAAGATCCGCGCGTCCCCATCTTCATCGCCGGAGTGGCGGTCGTCTGGGCGTCGATCAGTGAGATCCCGATTCCCGGCACCGGCGCCGCGATCCCCGGACTCATGGCCTTGCTCTCGCGCGTGGTGCCCGGCCTCGACGCGGTTCGAGGGCTCTTCGCGGTGACGATCGGCCTTTGGGCGTGCGTCTCGCTTCTCGCGGGCTACGGCGTTCTGAGTCTCGTCGAACGAATGCGCGCACCGATGATGGTCGGCGCCGTGGCCGTGTTGTCCCTCCTCATCCTCACGGAACGCTTCGCCCACCCGGTCTCGCTCTGGAGCTTCGGGACACCGCTCGACCTCGCGGCGTGGGATGCGCGCCCCGCGGAGGACGATATTGCGCTCATTCGCTCGGAGACCGAGGGCCGCGTGCTCGACGTGCCCATGGCGCCGCCATCGAACGCATTTGCTCGCATGGCGCTCAGCCGGAACCTTCTGCTGCAGAGCTGGTCACCCCGGCCGTCGTCGAGTTGCTACAACTCGTTCGATACGCCGATGGCGTCGCAAGTGTTTCAGCTGAGCGATGCACTCCCCAACGCGAGCGCCGCCGAAGCTCTCGCCGCGCTCGGATTCAGCACCGTCCTGTCGCACAGCGACTCATGGTGGCCGCCCCACCTCGTTCGCTGGAATGCCCGAATGAAGAACGATCCCGGCATTCGCCAAGTCATGCCTCTGCGAGCCGAGAGCACCGGACTTGCAGCGTATCGCCTGAAACCACAGGCCGCGGTCCACGACGATCTCTCCCGCCTCAGCGGGCGGGCGCTCGGACCTCCGGCCAAGCTCGAGCCGGCCGAGGACGGCGCGCTGATCATCCCCTTCGTCTTCCACAACCCCGGCCCTGAGACGTTTCGCCACCCGCCGCCTCTCACCCCGAGTGACGCCCTCGCCCAGTGGCACCGCGACGGTCACGCGGTAGGGGAAGCCGAGCAGGTGCGCGTCCTGTGGCCGATCGCCCTCGGCCCGAACAGCATCATGCGCGTCGATGCCCGATCCCGAACGCCGCGTGAGCCCGGGACGTATCACGTCACACTCACAGCAGCCTCCGACCCATCTCGTGTCGTCGCGACCCGCGACGTCGTCGTACCATAGCCCACCAGGCCGGACGCCCGGGCAAGCCGCGACGCAGGCCCCCCACTCGGCCGGGCTCCACATTGGCCCAACCGGGTTCAGCTGATACTTTCGTGCCAATGATCGCGCGCGCACGCCGCATCGCTCCGGCCGCCGGCGCCCTGCTTGTCTACGCGATCGCCGTCCCATGGGCCTTTCGCCCCTGGTTCCTCGGCCCCGATCTCGTCCCCCACACTGAGGGTCCGATAGGCTCTCTCGTCGATGCCGACCTGAACCTGAACATCTGGATCCTCGCATGGGTCGCTCATGCGGTGTTCTTTGACCCCGCACAGCTGCTCGACGGGAACATCTTCCACCCAGCCCTGAACACGATCGCCGGCTCGGAGAACATGCTCGCGCATGTGCCGTTCACAGGGCCGGTACTCGCCTTCACCGGGAACGCCGTCACGATGCTGAAGGCATACGTGCTCGAGAGCGTCGCGCTGTCCGGGCTCGGGATGTTCATGTACGTCCGGCACCACACGAAGGACAACTGGGCCGCGCTCGTGGCGGGTGCAGCTTTCACCTTCACTCAGTTCCGTGTGGAGACCGTGCCGCAGCCGCAGTACCTCGGGATGGCGTTCTTGCCGCTCGCATTGCTGGCAATCGATCTCAACCTCGAAGATGGGCGCCGACGTTGGCTCGCCGCGTTCGCCTCCGCGCTCGTCCTCCAAGCCCTCTGCTGCGTCTACATCGGGTTCTTCGCGTTCATCCTTTGCCCCGTGTACATCCTCGCGCGCACGATCCCCGCAAGCGTGAGCGTCACTGCGTGGATCGCGCCGACTGCCCGCCTCGCGGCAGCAATGATCGCAGCAGCGATCGCGCTGATCCCGGCGGCCCTGCCGTACCTGCGTGGTCGGAGCGACGGCATGATCCCCGAGCACGACCTTCTCTTCATCCAGAACGCCGCGTGGGCCCCCTGGCGATACATTTCGACGGAGTTCGTTTGGTGGACCGGAATCGTGGCGGTCTTGCTGGTGAGTCTCGACCTCGCGCGGCGGGTGTGGAACCGCGGTGCGCGCAACGAGCCTCTCGGGCCCGCTCGCGCGCAAAACCCCCGCACGGCGCTCTGGATCCTGATCGCCGTCACCGCCGTCCTCGCTGCCGGACCGTACCTCCCGTTGCCCGGCGGGGGCCTTCTGCCCCTCCCCTACATCGCGCTCTACGAGATTCTTCCCGGCTTCTCATCCATCCGCGTCCCCGTTCGCTTCCTTCTGGTCATCGCAACCGCACTCTCCGCGCTCGCGGGTCTCGCCTTCGCGATGTTCAGCCGGAATCAACCGACGAGCCGGACCGCGGGCGCCGCCGCTGCCCTCACCGTGCTCGCCGTGGTCGGAGCCGCGCCGAGTCCGCACTCAGCGATGTCGGCGCATCTCGACGATTCGACGAGCGACGTGTACCGATGGCTCGCCGAGGAGCCAGAACCGGGCGCGGTCCTCGAGATCCCCGGCCAATCGACCGAGCAAGACGTCGTCGGCAACTTGCGCAACAGCAGATACATGGTCGCGAGTTCCATCCATTGGCGCCCGCTGTTGAACGGCTATACCGCGTACCCGCCTCCGTCTGCCGGGTTCTACTCCGCAGCGATTCGGGAACTCCCCGCTCCTGCGGCGCTCGCGCTGCTGGTCGAGACGAGTGACCTGCGTTGGGTCATCCTCCATCGAAACGAACTCACCCCGCTCGAAGCCGCCCGCTGGCCGACCGAGGCACCCGACGGACTGCAGCTCGTCGCTCGCTTCGACTCCGACGAACTCTACGCGGTGACTCGCGAGCGCGTCACCGATTGGAGACAAGAGGTACGGGCCCGCATGGCCGGAGAGATCAGCAGCTCCCTGGGCGGCACGAGCCTCGAAGCGCTGCCCGAAGAGTGTCGCAGCGGGAGAATCCTCACGGTCGACACCCCAGAACGAATCCCACCCTTCCCGCTCGCGCGCCACATTCCGGTCCGAATCGCGAACGACAGCGACTGCGTGTGGCCGGCACTCGGCCTACTCGAGAACGGACTCGTGGGCCTCGACTACCGGTGGATCCCCAAAACCGGCGCCCCCGCCGTCGCGCAGGTTCCGGTCCCGATGTTCCGTCTTCTGAGCGACGTTCCCGCCGGCGGTGAAGTCGACGGTGCACTGATGCTCACGCCACCGAAGGGACCGCCGGGAGACTGGACGCTGGAGGTTCGGCTCGTGCAGAAGGGCGTGAACGTACCGATCGCCACGGCGCGCGAACGGATCCACGTTCGCACGCCGCGGGGCCGGTAGAAACGTCGCTTCAGGCAGGGACGCCGAGGAAGTCGCGCCAGCGCGTGAGACTCAAGAACTCACGACGGGAGCGAGGACCACCGGGCTGCTCGAAGGCCCACCGGCGGCCGCCGAACGTCGCATCGAGCTCGTTCTTGGCGAGCTGAAGCTGGTTCGTATCGAGCGTACAGCGCACCTCGTCGGGATCGATGCCGTAGATACGGGCGGCGTTCAGCCCGAGCACCTTCTCTTTGATCTCCTGCGTGAGAGCCGGGTACCCAAACTCTTCCTGGAACTCCTCTGAAATCTGGAGCGCGCGGAACGCCTCGATCTGCCGCTGCGGCGAACCGAACCACACACACTCCGATCCCCACAGGAGGTTATCCTCGCCGAGATACTTGAGGAGCTTGCCGACGTAATGCTGCGCGCCAACCGAGTTCCCACTCGCGAGGAGCCAGGCGCTACCCATCTCGGCGTAGACGTTCTTTCCTTTCAGGTCGTTGTCGAGAACGGTCTTCACGAGTCGATCGACCCCGACGCCGTCCCGGTCGTACCCGAGTTCCAAGTTCGAGGACTCGTAGGCCGAGTGATAGATCACGAAGTTCACGTCGGGGTGCTTCAGGGCAGCCGGGCCCACGTCCTTCGGGTCGGTATGGACGCGGTCGAAGCCCGGAAGCGGGAAACCCTTGTGGACACAGATCAGCGGCTCGCCGAGCGCCTTGGCCTTCTCGATGAAGGGATCGCCGATCAACGGGTCATCGAGCCACCAGCCCGAGCCCTCGGTTCCCCATGGCGGATAAACCTTCCACCCGTGGTTGCCGTGCTCGGCGCGAATGCGCTCCATCATCGCCGACTGCGCCTCCCACCGGTCGTTCGGGGAGACCTGACAGTGCTGCACCATACGCTGGCTTCCTGCGACGCCATTGATCAGGTCGCGCCAGTACGCCATCGCGTCATTGCTGTTCAGGTTGGTGCACATCGTGCCGTCGTCACACATCGGGGACGGAAAGCCGGAGAGAACCGCGACAGTCGTGTCGCTATCGAGGAAGATCTTCTCAACGTACGTCTGCGGCCCGATACACGCCGACCGCGGCGAGAGATCGCAGTTCCAGAAGGTGATGAAGCTCGCGAAGCCTTCACCGGTGTACTGACCTCCCGGGTGGCGGTCACGCCACGTCTCCTCGTCCTCGATGTGGTGCGTCTGGAGGTCGAGGATGAACTCGTTGCCCGACAGAAGCTCCGTAGCTTCATCGCAATCCATCGCCGGCGGCTCCGGCACTTCGAATCCGCCGCCGCCGTTGCTCGTCGGACCGCTGCCACTGCCGCCACACCCGGACGCCAGGTTCACCACATAAAGCGACGCGGCCATGCCCATCGAGCTCGCCAGGAACTCGCGGCGATCCATCCCGTGGCGGGATGCCTGCTCCGAGGCGATCCGCAGGATCTCATTACGGATCTTCCGATCCCGTGCTGTCTGGTCGAGGAAAAACTCCCCGTTCGACTTGTTGCCGAGAAGAATTGGAGGCTCGAGCGGGATCTCGGGATCCGTCTTCTTGCCCATCTTGAGCCACGGGAAACGGTTCTTCATTCACACACCTCCAGAGTCGAGCCTAAGCTATCAACTGATCGGGAGAGGAGAAACCGAGTTTGGATGAAGGGTTCGAAGAATCGCGCATCCGGCTCGAGCCCGACTTGAAAGCCCGCACGCGCACTGCATCATTTCCTGCTAGGAAGCGGATCCATGCGTACCGAGCCGTCGTTCCTGCAGCTGGCGAGCGAGCGGTCGGTGGTCCGCCGCGCGCTCGCGCTGGCTCTCGTCGTCGGACCGATCCTGATCGCCATCAACCACGGCGACCGCCTCGTCGCCGGCGACGTCGACGGGGTCCGGCTCTTCAAAATGAGCCTGACTATCCTCGTGCCATATTGCGTCTCGACGTACTCGAGCGTCGGCGCGATCCGCGCGGACAACTCGTGACCTACATTCAGAATTCGTCAGCCAGGCCCAGGTCCGGTCGCAGGGTGAACGTCTCGTCGGCGGGGAGCAGTGGCGCGATGGAGTTCATTCCCAGTAACTCCCGTCGAGCATCTTCTCGATCAGACCGCGGTGCATGATCGGGGCGTCGATATCCTCCCCCCACACCGCTTCACCGAAATGCACCTGGCGCGCGAAAATGCGGGCCATGATGATGCCGTGCCGGATCGCCGCGTACATCTCGAAGAATTCGAGGTTCCTCACTTCGTGGCCGGTCTTCGCCTCGTACGCTGCGGCAACGTTCTCGCGACGCAGAAAGTCCGGCATACCGGCTAGTCCTGCACCCTTCGCGATGTCCTCGAAGAACGCGTGCAGAAAGATCATCCAGGAAACGTCGAGCTCGCGCGGTGCGACACCGCCCATCTCCCAATCGAGAACGGCACTCGGCTCGAAGCCATCGTACATGATGTTGCCGATTCGGGAGTCACCCCAGTTCACTACCGTCTCCCCCTCGTCGGCGGGCCAGTGCTCTTCCAACCAAGCAAAGCCGCGATCGAGGATCGGGTGTCGACGATCCCCGCGGGCCCAGTCGTAGTACTGTCGCCAATCCTCGACATGGCGCCGCAGAGGCGTGTCACCGGGAACGTCGAGTTCGAGGAACGAAACGTCCAGCGACGAGACGTCCAGCGAGTGGAGCTCGGCGAGAATGCCCACCGAGTGATCTTCGAGCTGCTTCTGCTCTACCGGCGTCGCGGCGAGCAACCAGCTGTCCATGTTGTAGGGCATTACGTCCGGTGGAACGCGCCCCGAAACCCGATCCATGACGAAGAACCGCGCACCCAGCGCTTCCGACCCGCGCTCGATCCAACGCGCATTCGGGACCGGGACCTTGGTATTCTGGCCCACGAGCTGCATCAGGCGAAACTGCAGGTCGAGATCATACTTCCGGAAGACTGGAACGTCGCTCGGATCCGGCTCGACCCGCGCCACGAACTTGCCACTGCGCTCGGCACCCCCTTCGGTCCAATTCGCGTCGAACAGAAGAGTCTCACTCGACATGCCGTTGGACGACGGGCTCGTCACTCCCGGAACACGCGGGGCCGCCCCATCCGGCAGCTGTCCCGCAAGCCATCGCTCCATCCGTGCACGCAGCTCTTCAGGGTCTCGACTCGATCGCTTCGGGTTGGGGGCTACGGTCTCGCTCATGGCGCAAAAGTAGCGAATCCCCTCCGGGCGTGCGACCCACTCTAGGATGCGCCGGGCGCCGGAAATCCCATGAGCGACAACCTCTTCGAGACGCTGTACGCAGGCTTCGAGCCACGGCTCGACGAGCCATTCCTGCGACCGCAATCGGGCCCCGCCTGGTCGTACCGCGACGTCGTGGCACGGAGCGGCCGGTTGGCCGGCGCTCTCCGGCGGGCCGGGGCCACCGTCGGCGATCGGGTCGTCATCCAGGTCGACAAGTCCCCCGATGCGATCGCCACCTATCTGGCCTGCCTGCGAATCGGCGCCGTCTACATGCCCCTGAACGTCGCGTATACTGCGGACGAGATCGGGTACTATCTGGGAGACGCTGCACCGACCACCTTCGTCTGTCGGCCCGCGAATGAGGCACGGCTCGCCTCCGTTGCGACGGCACACGATGTGCGCACCGTCCTCACGCTGGACTCCGATGGAGGCGGCACTCTCCTCCGAGAGGCCGAACACGGCAGCCCCTTCGACGACGTCGTGCCACGCACGACATCCGACCTCGCGGCGATGCTCTACACGTCGGGAACGACCGGCAAGCCGAAAGGCGCGATGATCACCCACGAGAATCTCGCCACGAACGCGCGCGCACTCTACGAGACGTGGGGCTGGCAACCCGAGGACGTGTTGCTTCACGCGTTGCCGGTCTTCCATGTTCACGGCCTGTTCGTGGCTCTGCATTGCGCGATGCTCGGCGGCTCCGCGGTCGAATTTCTTCCTCGATTCGAACCAACGGCCGTGCGCGCGGCCCTCGCTCGATCGTCCGTCATGATGGGCGTCCCGACGTTCTACAGCCGACTCCTGGCAGAGCCCGCCTTCGATCGCGAGGAATGCACCGGCATCCGACTCTTCATCTCCGGCTCGGCCCCCCTGCCCGAAACCGTCTTCCGAGCGTTCGTCGAGCGCACCGGTCACACCGTCCTGGAACGGTACGGAATGACCGAAACCGGGATCCTCACATCGAACCCGCTCGACGGAGCGCGAATCGGGGGGACCGTGGGCTTCCCGCTCCCCGGCGTGGAAACGCGCGTCGTCCGCGATGATGGGCGCCCCAGCGCACCGGGAGAGACGGGGAGCGTGGAGGTCCGAGGTCCCGGAGTATTCGCCGGTTACTGGAACAACCCGGAAAAGACCAAGGCCGAGATGCGCGACGACGGCTTCTTCCGCACGGGCGACCTCGGAACACAGGCCGCAGACGGACGCATCGCGCTCGTCGGGCGCTCGAGCGACATGATCATCAGCTGCGGGTACAACGTGTATCCGAAAGAGATCGAGCTCTGCCTGGACGAGCTTCCGGGCGTCGTCGAATCGGCCGTCGTCGGGCTTCCCCATCCCGACTTCGGCGAAGCCGTGAGTGCCTTTGTCGTCTGCGGCGCGACGAAACCCGGTGCGGCGCAGCTCCTGGCCGGAATGGAAGGCCGCCTCGCCCGATTCAAACACCCTAAGCGGATCTTCTTCGTGGATTCCCTTCCCCGAAACGCAATGGGGAAGGTCCAGAAGGCGGTGCTCCGAACAGAGAACGCCGCAGCCTTCGCGTCAGAGGAAGGCTGAGAGTATGCCCGACACTGGCCGATCCTGCGGATCGTGCGACCTGTGCTGCACGGTGTTGCGCGTCGACGAACTCGAGAAACCGGCGCGCGTTTCGTGCGAGAAGCTCCGAGCCGACGGCGACGGCTGCTCGATCTACGCGACTCGGCCGAGCATCTGCAGAACCTACAAGTGCGCCTGGCTCCTCGGCTCGCTCGGGGACGACGATCGCCCAGATCGGCTCGGCGCCGTGCTCGACATCACCTTGCGCGGCGACCGCCTCTGGCTCGAGATTCACGAAGAGAGCCCTGGTGCCTTCGAACGCTCCGAGCGCTTGCGCGAGATCGCCCAGGAGTACCGACCTTCTGCCCATGTTCGCGTGAGCGACGCCGACCGGGCCGCGGAGCCCGATCGCCCCTTCCGGATCCTCCTCGCGGACGGCATCGAGCAACGCGTCCACGGCACCCGCATCGACGTGTTCCAGAACGGAGCGCTCATCGACTCGACCGAGATCGGCTGGCTCCGGCGAACCGCAGCTCGCCTGCTGCAAGCCTGGAGACTCCGCCACGCCCCCGAGGGTGCCCTACGTCGCGGAGACCGCGGGCTCGCGCATCCAGAGCGCGAGGATGAACGAAACGACCGCTAGGCCCGCACCAAGCAGAAAGGCATTCGCGAACGACTGGGGTTCATTGATACCGCCGTACACCATCGTGAGCGCCGTGATGCCGAACGCGACACCGACTTGTGACGTGAGACGGTTGGTCGCGGCGGCGATGCCGAGATCCTGATCGGGAACCGCGCCCACCGCCGCGGCTGTCAGCGGCGGCTGCGCGAAGCCATGCCCGAGCCCCTGAAGCACGAGCCCCACCGCCATCACGGGCAGCCAAACCTGCGCGGCACCGAACGAGATCAGCAGGAGCCCCGCCACCATCACCGCACAACCGATGAGCGCGGCTCGACGTTCTCCCAGGTTCGTACCGAGGCGCCCTCCGATGGGCGAACCCACGGTCAGACTGAAGGTCCGCAGGAGCATAATCCCGGCGGTCGCCGTAATGGAGTACTCGAAGACCGAGAGGAACAGCAGAGGCGCCACCGCAAACGCACCCATGTACGCCGCAGCGTTGAACGCGTTCGACGCGATGGAGGCGCTGAAGTTCGCATTCGCGAAGAACTCGAGCGGGAGAAGCGGAGCCACCGCGCGGCGCTCCACCCAGACGAAGGCCATCAAGGCCGCGATCCCGAGACCGACGGCACTCCACAGGACCGGATCCGAAGCGGAGACATCTCGAACGCGCCCAAGCGCGAACATGAGACAGCAGACGCCCAGCCCGAGCACTGCGGTCCCCACGACGTCGAACCGCGCGTTGCGACGAGGCGTCTCCCGAAGCACGACGTACGCCAAGGCCAGAGCAAGGGCCGACAGACCCGCCTGAACGACGAACACCGTCCGCCAGCCCAGCAGTTCGACGAGGGGCCCGCCCGCGATGAGCCCGAAGGCCGGCGCTGCGGCCGACGTCATCGACCACCAGCCCATCGCGCGAACCCGCTCCTCGGGGCGATGTACGCTCAGGATGAGGGCCATGGCCGTAGGCTGCGTCGCACCGCCCACCACCGCGGCCACGGTCCGTAGCCCGATCAAAGACAGCAAGTCCCAGGCGAACGCCGTAGTCACTGCGGCCACGGTGGCGATCCCGAATCCGGTCAGGAAGACGCGGCGATGGCCGTGTAGATCTCCGAGCTTCCCGAGCAGTGGCAAGGCGACGGCCGACATCAGAAGCGGCGCGGAAATCACCCACGCAACCGTCGTCTCCTTCGCGCCGAACTCCTCCGCGATCGAGCCCAGCGAGATCGTGAGGATCGTCACCGGGAACGTCGCAGCGAACGTGCCACCGAGCGCCGCGAACAAGACCCACGAGGGATAGGTTCCACGCGAGTCGAGCCGCGCGACGAGCCGTCCCCGCCAGCCCTCGGGGGGAACCTCGGAGGCCGGGTAAAGAGATTCTTGGACGGGTTTCACGAGAGCGCCGGAACACCCGGAACGGTAGCCGTCGAAGCCTGCTGCTGCACCCTGAGTGCAGCAGCTTCCCGCAGCACCTGCGCCGCGTGTCGGCCCGGAGCAGTCGCCGCCTCAGCGAAGAGGCGTGACCCAAGCCAGGATCAAGATCGTGACGAGGCCGCTGAACAGGCAGAGCATCGTGCCGTACATGCGCAGCTGAACCTTCGTCTCCGCTAACTCGCCGCCGACCTTGAACTTCGTCAGCCGACTCGGCCGACCCACCACCTGACGCGTGCTCTGACGGATCTTTTGGTGGTAGAAATCCTCGACCTGGTCTTCGACCGGCTTGGCGATCGCCTTCGACAAGAAGTACGCCGGAAGCACCCACACGGCAGCCTGCAGGCTGACCAGAAGCGCCCCCAGAATCAACCCGAGAAAGTACCCTCCGGCGGTATCGAGCGCGATCTGCATCCCTTCGAGATACGCGCCGCCAGCAACCTCGGACGGGCGCCACACGACGTCTTCCACCGCGGTGTACATCGCGGGAAAGATCTTCCACACGTAGAACACCCCGACGCCGAGCGGGATGCCGGCGGGGATGTTCAGCAACTCCCGCTTCCGCACCTGATACGCGCGAGGCAGGTACGACTTGAGATGGAGAGCCGTCAAGCACATGGGCCCGATCACCGCGAAGAACATCCCGGTACTCAGCACGCGTGCATCACGCATGCCGGCGTACGTCATCCCCGCGACAACGAGGAAACCGAAGGCCGAACTGACGATGAACACTTTCGCACGTCTGTCCATCGGCACCGCGTGCTGCAGCACTGGAACGCGGCGGCGTTTGGTTCGGCGGCCGGGAACGTGGCTTCGGGCGGTTATCTTTGCGGCGGGCTTCACGGGAAGTGACCCAAGTTTCGGAAGTTAAGTATAACCTTCGCGCAGGCGGGGCCTCAAGGAAAAGTTTGCCAATATGATGGCGCATTCGCCGTGTAATGTGTGGCGTTTCACAAGAAGAAGTACTCATCAAAGTTCGCTCGCCGCCCCGACGAGGCATCTACCATAGGTTCCGAACACGAATCTGCTAACGCCGACCCGACGGGGTGACAAGCCGTCAATCGCCGGGCCGGCCAGGCCGACTAGGAGGTCGACGCCTGCTCCGAGATGCGCTCCAACGCCTCCATCCGGAGGCGCTCGGGTCCTTCGAAGTTCTCCTCGAGCAGCGCCTGCAGAGCATCGCTTCGTTCACGCTCCGACAGCCTTGGCGCCGCGAGGAGTGCATCGCGCTCGTCCTGGTAAACAGAGACCCGTTCGTTCCATGCAGCGCGCGTGCGGTCCAGTTCGGCGAGTCGCGCGGCTGCGGCATCACCGAACGCCTCCCGGCGGTGCTCGTCGAGATCCGCCGGCTCCGCCCCCAACGAATGTAAGTTCGCCTCCTTCCGCAGGAGCCGAGCGGGCGCGGTCGCCCGCTCCCGGGCCGCGCGCTCTCGCTCGGGCAACTCGGCGTACAACGCCTCGATGAGGGCGGCACGTTCCCCCGTTTCCAACGCCGGATCGGCCGCAATCTCGCGCTGCGCTAGCGCCATCCGAGTGCGCGCCTCATCGCGCCCGAAGAGGAGGTCGGCATCCGCGCCAAAGACACTCCGTCGAAGCTCGACGACCGCTTCGAACGTCTCGGCCGGGGAACGCCCCGGATCGGTGCCTGCCGCCAGGGCCTCCGCCTGATGTCGGTAGTCGAGGTATCGATCGAGAAGAGCGAGTGCCGCGTCCGAGGCGGGGGGATCAAGGCGGCGATCGATCTCGGACGCGACCCGCTCAACGATCTCCTGGTCCGACTCCTCGCCGCGGGCGACGAAGAAGTACTCGAAGAGATCGAGGGCATCCGGGGTGACGACGAATCGCCCGGACGCGTCGACGACGAAGCCTCCGTCGACATCGGTCCCGCGTAGCGAGCCCGGCTGTCGGGGCCCGCGGGAGACCGACGGACGCCCCTCAGAGACGAATCGACCTTCTACTTCGCCGCGCGCAACCGGCTCGGAGCGACCCGTGCCGGCGATGCGCTGCGAGGCTGCAGTCCCGACCTCCGGCCGAAGGGCTCGGTCGCCGATCGTCACGGCGATCACGCCGACCACGAGCAGCAACGCGCCCCAGCCGATCTTGCCCATCACACCCCTCGAAGCCCCGACGTCAGAGGCCTTTCTTCTTCAGCCGGTTGGCGTGCGTTCGGAAGACTGACTTGGGGTTCGAATCGAAGATCGAGACCAAGCCGAACGCCTGATTCACCTCGTCGAGATGGTTGTGGAAGTAGTTGTCCCGGATCACGTCCCCCAGGTGCGAACTACAGCGGCCCACGAGACCGTCGTTGGCTTCGCCGTAGAAGAGAGAGGTGAGGCCCATCGCGGGATCCGAGATGTCGAGCACGTTGGTCAAGACGCCGGTGCCCGACCACGAGTAGTAGCGAACCCCCGACACGACCTTCGCGCCCTCCCCGCACGAACTCCCGGGAATCCCTTGCGGATAGCTGGCGTTGAAAGTGGCCGCCCCCGCGGAGGTGAGCGAATCGAGCGCCGCGAGACCATCCTGAGGATTCGTCGTCCCAGAAACGATCCCGATGACCGTTGCCAGACTATTGGCGAAGAACGCCAGAACGCCCTCCGTAAAACTCCCGCCCTCGACGTTTTCGGCGAGGTAGTCGGCCAGATCTGCGCCCTTGTGCGGTGTCCCGACCGAAGTCACTGACGCGACCAGATCAGGGCGAACGGCGGCGACGTACCGTACGTCGAGACCGCCGTGACTGTGGCCGATCAGGTTCACCTTCGACTTCCCGGTGATCGCGGTGATGACCTCGATCTGATCGATGAGCTGCTCGCCGCGAACTTCGGTCGAGTTCAGCTGGCTCACCTCCGTCGTGAAGACCGTCGCACCCTTGGCCTCCAGGTAGCTCGGGATGGCGTAGAAGTATTCGTAGACACCGAACAGCTCATCGAAGCCCGCCGCCCCGTGCGCAAGGACGATAGGGTACTTCGTCTTCGCGTAATTGCAGTTCCACCAACACCACGCGCTGGCTTCACGGAGTCCAGGGCCGAGCACGAACAGGAAAGAGATGAAAAACGTGAGAACGAAGCCGCGGAGCTGTCGCATCCAGAATCCCCCTTCTATGTCGATCGATGGCTGGACGGCCCTACCTCCGAGCCGCTGCGGCGCAACCGCTATCCGATTCGAGAGGAACCAACAAGCAAAAGGCCATTTCGGACCGTCAGATCCGTCGGGATCGACCCCGCCCCTGTACCAGCGAGAGTGAGGCCCCCGTCCCAACTCGGCCGGCCTGACTCCAGGACGTGGGCTGATGTGCACGATCGAGGCGCGTGAATCTCTGTCGGGTCGGAGCGAGTCCCGCCGGAGATCGGGACGAACCAGCGAAGGCTCCCCCGAAGAAACCGTCACAAGAGTGACGATTAGAGAAACCGCTGAGACTACAGAATGTCCACACCCAGAAAGATTGCCGCCTGAGACTTGCAGGATGGTGGGGCGCCCTCGCCTCGCCTCGGCACCCCCGCTACGCTCGAACGATGAACGGACGCATGTCTTTGGCGGCGGCCCTGTCCCTCCTGCTGTTGGGCTGTTCGGGTTACGGCCCCCCGCCGGCACCGATCGACGAGGGCGCCATCTTCACCTTTGCTCCGGTCGGGCCGCAGACCTTTCTCGTCGAAACCGACCCCGCCGAACTCGACCGGCGCCTCCGCGGACTCATCGAGAACGGAGGTCCCGACGACGCGACGCGAGCGTACGCGAATCGCTGGGTGCAACCACCGGGATGGAAGGCGACGGTCGAGGCGTTTGGTGAGCCGACCGAAGGCGATCTCTACGGGCCGCGCGGCTATCGCTACCGGACGAACCTCGTCCATCCGGCAAGCGGCGTCATCGTCCTCGCCTACACGAAGCAGCAACCCGACGAGGCGGTGTGGAAACAGAACGAGAGCGTACAGGTGAGCGGACGCCTCGAGGGATACGTGCGCCAGGCGCCCGGCATCGTGATCCTGCTCGACGCGAAACTCGCCGGCGCTCCGAGTGAAGCGGCTTCCGCGACGCCCCTCGACGCCCGCCCCGGCTGAGAACGTCGATCGCGCGGCCTCCGGGCCAAAACCTTGACTCTTCGCGGGCCGATCACCATCCCTCAGGGATGGAATTCGAGAGCGTCTTGTACGAGGTGCGCGACGGTGTCGCCCATGTGACTCTGAACCGGCCCAAGGCCGCGAACGCGATCGACCTGGCCGTCGCGCAGCAGCTCGCGTACGCCGCGATGGAGTGCGACGAAGACCCCTCGGTGCGCGCCGTCCTCATCAAAGCCGCACCCGAGAGCAAGATGTTCTGCGCCGGAGGCGACCTGCGCTCCTTCGGTGCGGCGGGCGATCGAACGCCGATCCTCTTGAAGGAACTCACGATGTACCTTCACGCGGCGATCTCCCGCTTCGCCCGCCTGCGCGCACCGGTCATCGCCGCCGTGAACGGGGCCGCTGCCGGCGCCGGCTTCAGCCTCGCCGTATCGACCGACCTCGCGATCTGCGGAGAGTCGGCCAACTTCACGATGGCCTACACCGCCGCCGGACTCACGCCCGACGGCAGCTCCACGTTCTTCCTCCCCCGTGTTCTCGGACGTCGCCGTACTCTCGAGCTGATGATCTCGAACCGCCAGCTGAGTGCCGCCGAAGCCCTCGACTGGGGACTCGTCAATCGCGTCGTGCCGGATGCCGACCTCGCGGTCGAGGCCGAGAAGCTCGCCACTACGCTCGCCGCGGGGCCGACCGAGGCCTACGGGCTCCTGAAGAAACTCGTCCTCTCTGACGAGAGCCTCGAAGGCCAGATGGAACTCGAAGCACGCGCCATCGCCGACGCCGCCCGGACCTCGGATGGACGAGCAGCGATTCAAGCATTCCTCGAAAAGAAGCGCCCCACTTTCGAAGGCCGCTAGAGCACCCTCGCGTGGCCCCGGGGTTTGGCAGACCGCCGGCGACGTGCGTATCGTTACCCTGCGCGTGGCCATCTT
The DNA here is from genome assembly GCA_029243485.1 of Candidatus Binatia bacterium. Classification (NCBI taxonomy): domain Bacteria; phylum Candidatus Binatota; class Binatia (SeqCode); species Binatia bacterium. The sequence continues at coordinate 63,540 of JAQWRY010000079.1, forward strand.
TTGAAGTCGCCGCGGAGGGAAGATCGATGCAGACACTCCACCTTTCCCGCTCTGCCGGGGTCCATGGGCTCGCCCTGTTCCTGGCGTTCCTGGTGGCCCTACCACCGGCGTGGGCACAGAGTAGCGGCTCGTCCGACTCCGCTCCGCTCAGCACCGAGCAACTCGAACAGCTCGTGGCGCCGATCGCACTCTACCCGGACTCACTGGTCGCACAGGTCTTGATGGCCTCGACGTACCCGCTCGAGGTGGTCGAGGCAGCACGTTGGGTAAAGAGCAACCCCGACCTCAAGGAGAAGGCTCTCGAGGATGCACTCGAGAAGCAGTCCTGGGATGCGAGCGTCAAGTCGCTTACCGCGTTCCCGCAGGCGCTCGACATGATGAACGACAAGCTCGACTGGACTACCCAGCTCGGCGACGCGTTCCTCGCTCAGCAGAAGGACGTGATGAACTCGGTCCAGGTGCTGCGCGGGAAGGCCAAGAAAGAGGGCAACCTCGAGAGCAACCAACAGCAAACCGTGAAGGTCGAGAACGCGCCCACCGGAACACAGACCCAGACAATCATCATTGAACCGGCCGACCCGCAGATTGTCTACGTCCCAACCTACAACCCGACTGTCGTCTACGGTGCCTGGCCCTATCCCGCCTATCCGCCCTTCTACTACTACCCGCCGGGGTATGCGTTCATCGGTTCCACACTCTCCTTCGGAGTCGGCTTGGCCGTCGGTGGCGCACTCTGGGGCGGCTGCAACTGGGGCCGCTCGAACGTCAATGTCAACGTCAACAAATACAACAACTTCAACAAGACCAACATCAACAACTCGAACTGGAACCACAACAGTGACCACCGAAAGGGCGTCTCGTACCGAGACCAGAGTTCGCGCGACAAGTATGGCGGCGACCGCAGTGCGAAGGACCGGAAGTCGCGTGACTCCTTCCGCGGCCGAGCAGACCAGGGCCGCAAGGACATCGCGAGCGGCGGCGCAGACAAGTTCAAAGGCAAGAACGGAAGGAGCGGTGCCTTCGGCGGCGCGGGTCAGCACTCGTCGCGCGGGAGCTCCCTCGGCGGCTCCAACCGGTCTTCGCGAGGCGGTGCCTTCCAGGGAGGCGGCAACGGCAACAGCGCACGGCGCAACTCCGATCGCGGGCGCTCCAGTCGTGGGAGCTCCTTCAACCGCGGCGGCGGTGGTGGCGGGCACAGCTTCGGCGGCGGGGGCGGTCGTGGCGGCGGTGGGCGTGGCGGCGGTGGGCGCGGCGGCGGTGGGCGCGGCGGCGGCGGGCGGCGCGGACGATAGGAGGAAGTCGACATGATCTCTATGAAGAACCACGTGACGACCGCAGGCCTCCTTGCTGCGACTGCCCTTTTCCTCACCCCCTCGTTCGCATCGGCGGACGACGGGCAGAAGACCTTCCAAACACCCGAAGCTGCGGGCGCGGCGTTGCTCGCGGCCGCCAAGGCCGACGACACAGCCGCACTCGTCGCTATCTTCGGGCCGGAGTCCGAGAGCCTGATCTCTTCGGGCGACCCGGTCGCGGACAAATCGCGGCGCGACGAGTTCGTCGCCGACTACGGGGCAAAGCATCACTGGTCGGCCGGACTCGATGACTCCCAGGTGCTCGATGCCGGCAAGACCGATTGGCCGTTCCCGATCCCACTCGTCGATACGAGCAAGGGTTGGAGATTCGACACCGCGCGCGGACAGGACGAGATCCTGAACCGACGGATCGGGCGGAACGAGCTCGGTGCGATCCAGGCCTGCCTGGCCTTCGTCGACGCTGAGCAGGAGTACCACGATCGCAATCCGCTCGACGGCAAACCGCAATACGCTCAGTTCATCGCGAGCAGCGACGACCAGAAGAACGGCCTGTACTGGCCGAACGCGGAGGGCAGCGAGCCCAGCCCGCTCGGTGCGGCCTTCGCCGCAGCGCGGGCGGCCGGCTACGCGCCCAAACAGGGCTTCGGCGACCCGCTCTACGGCTACGTCTACCGAGTCCTGCGGGCCCAGGGGGCGGCGGCTCACGGTGGGGCGGCGGACTACGTCGTGGACGGAGCGATGACGAAGGGCTTCGCCCTCCTCGCCTCACCGGCGAAGTACGAGGCGTCCGGCGTGATGACGTTCCTCGTGAATCAGACCGGCGTCATCTACGAGAAAGACCTCGGCCCGGATACGACAGAGATCGTGTCCAAGATCGAGACCTTCGATCCCGACGAATCCTGGGATGTGGTCTCGGCGCAAGCACGGACGCCGCCGAGATAGCCCAAATCAACGCCGCTGCTGACGAAAGCGACCGTTCCGCAACCGCAGGAACTGGAGCAGCTCCCGTCACCACAAGCCGCGACATCCGCGCCGTCGCGCAACGCGCCCTCGAGGATCGAAGTCGATGCACGCACTCAGGTCGGCGACGGTCGTCGCGCCTTCGGGCACGGGTTCTTTGCCGACCCAGAGAGCGGTGTTCACACACTGCTGAAATTGGACGACGATCGCGTCCTGACAGAGGTGAAGGCCTTCGGTGACGCCCGCCTGACAATCCTTGATGTTCGGCTCGGCTACACGCGCCGCCGACGCGGTCTCATGGGAGCCGTACACCAACTCGACGACCACGCCCCCATTGTCGTTCACCGCACCGACGATCGTACTCGCGTCGGTTCCGATCCCGGGCACCCGCGAGAGCCCGCGGGCATCCACCCCGACGCAACGCTTCTCGAACTGGCGCTGGACGGCGTTGATCGCCTCCTCGATGCGTCCGCGCCGGTCGGCAGCGACGCACGCGGGAATGTCGGTGACCGGAGTCTCGCGTTCAGGTTGTTCACGCAGGATTGCTGCGGGCGTGAGAAGGCGGCTACGCGGGAAATCGTCACTCGCAGTGTCGTAATCTCTAGATAAGCTGACGCGCCCGGTGCCCAAACCTACTCGAAGACGACCGTCTTGTGCCCGTAGGCCAGGACCCGGTCCTCCAGATGGCGCCGAACGGCACGAGCCAAAACCACCCGCTCGAGATCGCGACCCCGTCGGACCAGGTCGGCGACTCCGTCCCGGTGCGAAGCGCGGCTGACATCCTGCTCGATGATCGGTCCCTCATCCAGATCCATCGTGGCGTAGTGCGCCGTCGCCCCGATCAGCTTCACGCCCCGTTCATGCGCCTGCTGATACGGCCGCCCGCCGAGAAACGCGGGAAGAAACGAGTGGTGGATGTTGATGATCCGCGACGGGAAAGTCTCGATGAACTCCCCCGTCAAAACCTGCATGTATCGCGCGAGCACGATGAGATCGATCTGACTCTCGCCAAGGAGCGCGATCTCCTTCGCCTCCTGCTCCGCCTTGGTCTCCTTGGTGATCGGGAAGACGTGGAACGGAATCTCGAACTGCTTCGCGACGGGCTCCAGATCGGGGTGGTTCGAGACCACCAGCACAATGTCGCCCTCGAGCTCCCCCGACCGCTCACGCAGCAGGAGATCGTACAGGCAATGGTCGTACTTCGAGACGAATACAGCGATCCTCTTGCGGTCGTCGCCGTAGCGCAAAGACCATTGCATCTCGTACTTCGAGCCCACCTCGGAGACCGCTGCTTCGAGTGCGTTGCGGTCGCAGCCGACCTCGGACACGTCGAAGCGGATCCGCTGGAAGAACTGGCCGGCCTTCGGGTCGGTATGTTGATCGGCATCGAGGATGTTCGCACCCAGGCCGTAGAGCCCCTGCGACAGCGCCGCCACGATTCCCCGCTGGTCCGGGCAGCACACCAGAAGAATCGCCGTGTCGGCTCGGTCCGCTCCCGTCGCATCCGCCATGGGGGTCGAGGGTACCGCACCACTAGGACAGCCCCAAGCTTATCGATTGAAGCGGCGTTCCCGCTCCGGGCAAGCTCCGAGGAACGGCCCCTGCCCCACCGACCAAAGAGAGTCCGGCATGCACCTCGAGCGAATCCCAGCGCCACTCCCGGCTCGCCTCCTCCTCTTGGGGGTCCTCGCGCGAACCCCGGTGCCCGCAGCCGGTGCCCCCGGAGCGTCACGGTCGACATCGCCGGCTTCTCCGGCGGTGCGCCGGAGGGCATCGATCGTCTTGGTCTCAAGGAAGGCGATGGAACGAAAGCCCACATCGCCGTGAAGGCCAGGGGCCCGCTCCTCGCAACGCCGACACTGCCGCTCGTCCTACCGGTCACCGTTCAGCTCCACGCCAACGACAGCCCGAGCGCGGAGTGCTGGGAGGCGACCTTCGTAGAGTCCAAGAAAAACGACGGGACGAAGTTCAAAGCCCGCGGACAGTGAGCGCCGCCTACGACCCGGCGACCTCGTACCAGATCGGCGACGTCCAGGCGCGCTCTTGGAGGACCGGCGAGTAGAAGGGCTGCTCTTCTTCGCGTAAGCAGCACTTCCCGTAGATGTCGCCCTCGCCGCCCCGGTCCTGCGCGCGGGCCGTGGCCGCGGTCGCCTGCGCCTCGCAGTCGCCCGCGAACGGATTCACCCCGGCGGCCTGGCACTGCAGAGTGCTCCAGCGACACGTCGGATTCTCGAGGACGCGGACGTAGTAGAAAGCCGCCTGGCTCGAATCGAACTCGGGATCTTCCCAGACGGCGCAGAGAGATTGCGCTCCGGTTCCCGTAGGAGCACAGGTTTCCTCATCGATCCCCGCGCCGTTGTCGACATCGCCGGCGACGTCGTAGACCGCCTCGTGCGTCTCGCCATCCGCGTCGAGCCAGCCCTTGATGACCTGGATCCGCTGAAGATCCGTTCCCGGGTGACCGGGAATGCCGGGATCCTTCAGAGCGCTCACGAGGAAGCGCAGCGGCTCGGCGGCCGAGCCGCCCGAGAAGCGCCCCCCCATGGGAACGCCTTGGGCGTAGGCACGCGCGATCATGTCCGGTGCGTTGCAAAGATCGGCGGAAAGGGACGAGCCCCCGAAGAAGCGAACGATCGGCCGCGTCCCACTCGTGGCGTAGGCCTCCTTGCGGCGAAGCCCCGCGAAGATCGCGTCGCGCGAGTTTTCCTCAGCCCAGACGACCGCATGGCCACCCGGGTTGGAGAAGAAATGATCCTGGACGTTGCGATAGCCGGAATCCCGCCGGCCCAGGTGACCAAGGTAGTTGTCCTCCTCGGCCGCACCCGGGGTCGCGCTGTGCGTGTCCGTGCTGCCGATGAAGCCCATGGCGAACGGGTTGGTGCCGGACTTCTCACCAAGAGCGAGCCCGTCCTTTAGTGCGTTGCGCACCATGTTTCGGCGCGCGAACTCTTCGATCGGCACGGCGGCCGCGCGCTCGGTTCGAACCTTCCCGTGGACCGAGCCCAACATTGAGAGATTGTCCGCGACCACCTGCTCGAAAGTGCACTGCTCGTCTTCGGTGAAGAGCCCGCGCCGCTCGAGGCGATCGAACCTGCACTCCGAGGATGCCTTGTGCTGCGTCAGTTCCACGACTGGCTCGAAGAACAGCCGCTCCGTCGCCTCCTCGGGAGTTTCGGGGTCGCGGAACATGAGTCCGCCCGCCAGATTCGGGTTGTGCGGGATGGCCATCACATCGCATCCCTCGCCGCCTTCGATGCACTGCTCACGCAACAACTGCCACAGCTTCGGAAAGTTGTAGGAGCCGGTGTCGTAAGTCGAGATTGCGTTGTCGGTGACGGATTCGTTCCGAAAGATCACGTTCCGATGCATGTTGTTCGTCTCGGGCGCGTCCGTGTACTCGTACCCGACGAACGAGGTGAAGCTGCAGTCCGCAGAGCGGTCATAGGCCTCCTCCGCCGCCTGCTGGATCAGACTCCACGTATCGGACCGCGCCTCGTCGCAGTCCGAGAGAGTGCAGGCGAAGGACCGCGAGGGGTCATTTTCCGACATCCCCCCGAGCGACGTCCACCAAGACGCGGAGAACAGCTGCACCCACAGATTGGACGAACGCGTCATCACGCAGTGGGGCCACCAATAGCCTGCACGCCAAGGATCCGTCGTACACACGTTGATCTGCCCGAAGTACTCCGAGTGATCGGTGACCGACGCGAAGTCCAGGGGTCTCTGAATCTGCGCGATGATCTTCTGCTCACCGTCCTCGTCGGGCAACGTAATCGGCTCACCCTTCGCATAGCGATACGCGGCAGCGGGATCGTTGCGCTGGCTCGAGATGTAGGAGTCGAACGAGTAGCTCGTGTGCACGTGCAAGTCGCCAAACATCGGGCGGCGCAACGCCTCGTACTCGGCACAGGACTCACGCTTCTCCGTTCGCTCGAAGGGAGGTTCCTCCGCGCGGACTTCGACCACCACGACCAGCCCGACGAAGATCAGCAGCACCACCAGACGGGACAGATCGCACGTCATCGAGAACCCCCCCTCACAGACCATTCAACATCGCGCGCAAGCTGCGCTCGAAGACCGAGCTGAGATCGAGCGTACGGATCAACGGGACGAGCTCCGCCACCTTCTCGAACGCGGCCGCATCAAATTTCTCCGCATCTAATTGGGAAACGAGGAACTCGTCGCTTTCCGTGGGCACGCCGTGCTGCGCACGAGCGACCTCCATCGTGACGAATCCGACCGTGTGATAGAAAATCGCGAAGGTCGTCTCGATCAACTCCTGCCCTTCGAGTCCGGCCTCCTGCAGCGTCATCCCCACCGTCGTCGGGAAACTTATGAACGGAAACGGGGCGCCCTCGGTAAATCGCGGAACGCTCACGAGTTCCGGGTGCTCGAGGAGCCTTTGGCGAAGCCACCGACAGAGCCCGATGATCCTCTCCTGCCAGGTCTCACCGCTCGCCTGGGGAATCTCCAGATTCCCGAATGCCAGCTCGACCGCACCGTGGATGATGTCGTCCTTGTCCCGGACGTACGAGTACAGGGCGTTGGGCGCGACCCCGAGCTCGGCAGCCAACTGCCTCACCCCGACCGCCTCGATGCCGTGGCGATCGATATGCTTCAACGCCGCTCGGACGATGCGCGCTCGATCGAGACCGGGGCTGGTCCCTTTCACGGGGCGGCCGGGCCCTCGTTTTCGCTGTGGAATTCCTGAAATGATCAACTACCTCTAGCGGGCGGCCGCGGTGGTCCCGGGATGCCTGGGCAGAAATCCATAAAATTGTACATTATTCAATATGGGGAATCCGATCTCCTTGCGCCATCGGCGCAACGTGATGCTGTGGAGGGGTCCTCAAAGCACTGCGCACGCAAGAGGTATGCCCTGAGGGATGCCCGGAGGCCCCATCGATGACACGATTCGCGTTCTGCACCATCTTCGCGTTAGCGCTCAACGCGCTGCCCCTGTCTTCCAACGCACAGGACGGCCCAATCGAGTCACCCTCGGATTACCAACTCCAGGCGATCGACAAACAAGGCCCGCTCGACGGCGAGGAGTACGAGGCCGACGCAGCGGAGGCACAGGGCGAGGAGGCGTTGGGCGGTGCGAACACCGGGCTGTCACGCCGGGCCACTCGCGAAGTCGAGGAGATAGTGGTTCAGGCGCGGCGTCGCGACGAGTTCCTGGAGGACACCCCGGTCGCCGTGACCGCGCTCGGCGAGACCGAGTTGCGGGAGCACGGCGTCCAACGACTCGACGGAATCCAGCAGCTCGTTCCCAACCTCACCTTCGAGGGCGCTCTCACCGGCCAGCAGGTGAACATCCGTATTCGTGGTGTCGGCACCTCGGCCCCAGCGATCGCGTTCGACCCCGGCGTCGGAATGTACATCGACGGCGTCTACATCCCTCGAACGTTCGGCACGCTGATCGACGTCGTAGACGTCCAGCAGATCGAAGTGCTGCGCGGACCGCAGGGCACGCTCTTCGGCAAGAACACAGTGGGCGGCGCGATCAACGTACGAAGCGTGAAAGCACACGCCGAGCTCGAAGGGTTCGCCATGGTGCGGCCATCGAACTTCGGCAGCGTGGACACGCGCGCGATGCTGAACCTCCCGATCATCGACGACATGCTCTACAGCCGTTTCGCGATGTCGACGATCAACTCGCAGGGCTACTACTACAACACCTTCGCGGACACGTATGCGAACGACCCGTCGAACATCTCGTTCCTCGGCTCATTGCGGTTCCTTCCGACGGACGATCTCACGATCGACGTCTTCGGAACATGGTCACGCGCACGCAATCACGCGCGAGGCTCACAGTGCGTGGTCGTGGACGACGAGCCGGCGCTGTCCGGGGCCCTCCCGCCGGGCTTCTTCAAGAGCTGTGAGAATTCCAGCCCCTTCGAAGGGGAACTGAACACCATCGGACTCGCCGACACCGAGAGCTACGGAACCTGGGGGATCGCCGAGTACGACATCGGCGACGTCGGCCCCCTCGAAGAGCTGTCCCTGCGCGGCGTCATGTCCTGGCGTCAGCAGAACCCCCGCCTACGCACGGACATCGACGGCACCCGCTTCATGGCCGTGCAGAACTCCAGCGCCGGCGGTGGTGTGCTGAACGGTAAGCCCGGAACCCAACAGCAGTACAACCCCGAGCTCCTGCTCAATGGTTCCGCCCTCGACAGTCGCCTCAGCTACGTGGTGGGCGCCTTCGGTTTCTTCGAAACGGGCTTCGATGGGCGCACGCAGAGCGTCCTGCTCACCCCGGGCGGCCTGAACCGGGTCACGCTCAGCGAGACCAACATCGACAACTGGACGTGGGCCGTCTTCGGGCAGGCCACGGCCGACATCACCGAGTGGGCGAGCCTCACCGGCGGCATCCGCTACACGCAGGACAAGAAGGGCCTCACGTTCGCGCAGTTCGACCCGCGGACAGACACGGCGGTCGGCCTTCCCCTCGAGGGCCGGAAGGTCTTCGAAGCCTGGACCCCGATGGGCAGCCTCGCGCTCAGCGTGCCGGAGGACTTGTTGTTCGATACCCCCATCGATCACCTGATGGGCTACTTCACGTATTCGCAGGGCTTCAAAGGCGGCGGATTCAACGGCGTCTCGCAGCCCCGCGGAAATGTCGACGCCTCGCAGTTCGCGTTCGACCCCGAGACCCTTGAGAACTTCGAAGTCGGCTTCAAGACGATCGGCTTCGACTCGATGGTCACGATGAACATCGCGCTCTTCTACGGAAAGTACGACGACATCCAGGAGACCTCGATCAAGGACCTCGGCCTCGACCCGGACGGAGTCCCCATCATCCAGCGACTCACGCTCAACGCCAGTAGGGCGACGACGAAGGGCTTCGAAATCGAGACCATGACCCGTCCGATGGACGGGCTGATGATCCAGGGCAACGTCGGCTACACCGACGCCACGTACGACGCCTTCCCGAACGCACTGTCCGACCTGGACGGCCAGGAGATCGACCGTACCGGTCAGAGTCTCCGCGCTACACCGAAGCTGCAGACGTTCATCTCTGCGCAGTACTCCTTTGGCGTGGAGACGGGCGACGGCGCCTGGCTCGACGGCTGGCTCACGCCGCGCATAGAGTGGGCTTACCAGAGTGCCGTCAACTGGCTCGGCCCCGAGGTTCCTCAGGCGAAGGCCGTCGGCTGGAACGCGATCAATGCGCGCCTCTCGTACGACTTCTGGGATGATCGCGCGCAAGTCGCCCTCTGGGGCAAGAACCTGCTCAGCGAGGAGTACTTCGCGTACGTCACGCCGGTCATCTCGACCTTCGGCGTCGCGAACCGCTTCTACGAGCCTCCTCGCACCTACGGCGGCGAGGTCTCGTACCGGTTCTAAGGACCGGGAATTCCGGGGACACGCCTTGCCGTGTCCCCCGGCCGGGTTCCGTTCGCTAGCGAAACCGCCGTTCACTCCCGCCGGACAACCCCGGTTCACCCTGCCCCCAGAAAGCGACCGTGCATCCACGAGCGTTCCTGCCGGCGGTGCTTGACCCGGGCCCTCGTCCGCGCCTCGAGGCCTAAACCTCCGCTGCGCGAAATCTGCTGCTCCTGCGAAAGCGGAGAATCGGAGTGCGGAGAAACGCGACGTGGGCCACACTGGTGATTCTGGCAATGGCCCTCCCGACGACGCAGGCGTTCGCGAAGGTCGCCGAGTACAACCTGACGATCGCGACGCAAGAAGTCGACTTCACGGGTGAGCCGGTAAAGGCGCTCACGGTGAACGGCGGCATCCCGGGCCCGGTACTCGAGTTTACCGAAGGCGACGTCGCGCGCATCCACGTGCGCGACCGCCCAGGACGGCTCCGGACACGTGGCCGGCGTTCTCGGCACCGGCGAGCGAACCACGGCACCCGACGTCCCCCGCCCGGACTGCTACCGCAACACGATGAACGCCGGCTATCCGCGCGCCATGTGGCGGACGGCGTGGGATACGACGATCCCGGTCCGAAACCGCCACGCATCGTGAAGATGAACCTCACCGGTGACATGGATCGCTACGTGTGGAGCACGAACGGCGAGATCCTGCGCCCCGATGACACGATCCGCATCAAGAAGGGGGAACGCGTCCGCTTCGAGATGTCGAACCGCACGATGATGAACCACCCGATGCACCTCTACGGCCACTTCTACCGGGTACTGAACGGCCAGGGCGCCTACGCGCCGCTCAAGCACACGATCAACGTCTCGCCCATGGAAACCACCGTCATCGAGTTCGACGCCGCCACGCGGACGGCGAGTACGACACCGTCACCGACGGGGAGTACACCGTGGGCGCCGAGTTCATCCTCACCCGGCACTTCTCTCTCGCCGGCCAGTAAAGCTCCGAGTACGACTGGGCTGGCGGACTCCGCTTCCGCCTCTACGCGCCCGGCTTCTTCTGAACTGACCCCTCTACCCACCGAAGCCGTCGAGCCCCCCGACAAGGAGACGATGCGGACGCGCGTCGCCGCGGAGACCAACCGTAGGGTGAGGGCGTCGTTGTCGGCCGAATTCAGTGGAAGCTCCCGGGACGGCCGCCGGACATCAGGACCAACCACCGAAGGTACCCCCGACGAGAGTGACGATTAAACAAACTGCCGGGACTAACGAACGTCCCTACTTCGGAGCCCCAGGGTGGTGAGGAGTCCAGACGTCCTCCATCTAGGCCGCCTGCTCCTTGCTCGCTCGAAGCATCTTCATCGGATCGCGCATCTCGACAAAGCCGGCGACGCCACCGCCAGCCTCGATCGCGTCGTGCATCGCATACCCGAGAAGCTCCTGTGCCTGTTCCGGGAGATCACGCGCCACCTCGGGAGGAACACCCAGGTAGTTGTTCTCCTCCGTGCGAAGCCAACCGACCAGGTAGCTCAGGTGGATCCCGCGACGCCACTGATCCGCGGTCCGATTGGTCCCGGCACCGTGGAGCGTTCGGCCGAGATAGATCGCTACCGAACCCGCGGGCATCTCCGCGATGGCGACATCGTGCTCCTCGGCCTGCCGCTGCGGGTCCCACGTATGACTTCCGGGGACGATGCGCGTCGCACCGGTCTCCCCGGTGAAGTCGACGAGGGCCGTCATCGTGGCCACCTGGAACATCGGCGCGGGGCGCGGGACGTGCACCCAGACGTCCTCGTCCCGGTGCAACATCTGACAGACCGCGCCGGGGCCGACCTCGAGCACCTGGCCGACGTTCATCTGGTAGCTGGAGCACGCCGGCAGCAAGATCTCATCGCAAACGCCGAGGAGCAGTGGGTTCGTGAGCACGTCACAGAACGCGCGGGACTTGGCGGGAAGCGCACCGATCCGGCGCGTCTTGTCACCGTAGAACGCTTGACTGAGATCGTTCAGGTCAGGCGTCGTGAGCGCGGCGTTCGCCATGTAGGGGTCGAAGTCCCGGTTGATCTGGTCGCGAAGGCCTGGCTCGAGCAACCCTTCGACGACGACAACTCCGTCCTCTTGGAGAACCTCGAGGACCGTTTCCTTCGTCTCGCTTGCCTGGAAACGTCTGATCTTGGGCGCCATGGGCCCAGTTAACTCGGAGCGCGACCCTTGGACAAGAGCCCCCCGATCGGTCGGGGCGCAGTCCTGGTCGTCGAAGGATCCGTCGTTGTCGTCGTCGATGTCCATGTCGACGCAACCCGGCGCGGGATCGCTGTCCGAGTTCGTGAACTCGTCCACCAGTAAGCCCTCGCAGTCCGAGTCGCGCGCGTCACACAACTCCGGTGCTCCGGGGAACGTCGTGTCAGGCCCGTCGTTGCAATCGCCAGATACGGGAACGTCTGACCAAAGGGCTTGTAGTTCGCATCGACACAATCGGTCGACGGGGGAGACGTGCCGCCAAGGAACCGAGGGGCGAAGCCCACGACATCCTCCTCGAGACGCCGACCGTTCGGATAGGTTGCCGGCTCAGCGAGATCGAGTGCGAGAACGTCCGGGAGATAGAAGCTGGCGACACCGAGTGCATCCCCGGGGTCGCTCTCGATCCCCGTCAACGCATCGTAGATTACCTCGGAAACACCACCACGTCGTTCTTCGGCTGCCCGCGGTTGAAGGCGCCGCGCGCATGCTCGGGAACTAGCAACCCATTGATGCCCGCGAACCCCATTCGATCGACCTGATTGCCGAACGCCCGGGTTCGCGCCCACAACCCGAACGTCGGCGTCCCCATCCCAAAGAGAGGCACCTCCAACACGACGGCAGAGGCTTCCCGCCGCGCGAACGAGTCCGATGTACCTCCGTCGCAGAGCGCGCGTCCGCCCTCCCAGAGGAAAGCGTCCCGGTCGAAGAAGAACGGATCATCGAAGGCGCCAGCATGCAGACGAACTTCCTTCTTGAGCAGAAGGTCCTCCCCCGTCCGACCGTCACCGCGCATCCCCCGGAGTCCGACGCTCCGGAGTTTCACGCCCTGGGTACCGGCGGCATCGGGATCACTGAACAAACGACGCATCTCTTCACACCGCCCATACGCATCGCACCCCCTCTCGCCGGCACGTTCCCCCGCGCCGACGAGGCGCACGGCTAGCACCGGCCCTTCCCAGGCGTCAACCTAAGGGGAGCTTGCCGCGCCCCACGATCTTCCATAGCAACCTCTTTGTGAAGCTCGCTTACACCCCGGAACACGACGCCCTCCGGCAAGAACTCCGCGAGTACTACGCGGGGCTGCTCACGCCAGAGATCATGAAAGAGGTCCGGAAGAGCGAGGGCGTGGGCCCCGCCGTCCGCAAAGTCGTTCGACAGATGGGCGAAGACGGCTGGCTCGGAATCGGATGGCCGAAGGAATTCGGCGGACGAGGCATGACCCCGATCGAGCAGTTCATCTTTTTCGACGAATCCATGCGGGTCGGCGCGCCCGTCCCGATGTTGACCGTGAACTCCGTCGCGCCCACGATCATGAAGTACGGCTCGGAAGAGCACAAAGCGTTCTTCCTGCCGAAGATCCTGAAGGGCGAGATCCACTTCGCGATCGGCTACACTGAGCCGAGCGCCGGAACCGACCTCGCGTCGCTACAGACGAAAGCCGTCCGCGACGGAGACCAGTTCGTCATCAACGGACAGAAGATCTTCACGAGTCTCGCAACCGACGTCGACTACGTGTGGCTGGCGGTCCGGACGAACGAAGAGGAGAAGCGCCACAAGGGCATCTCCATCGTAATCGTCCCAGCCGACACACAAGGCTTCAAGGTGCAGCCCATCAAGAACATGGGCAACTTCAACACCAACTGCACGTTCTATGAGGATGTCCGCATCCCCGTCGGCAATCTCGTGGGCGAGTTGAACGGCGGCTGGTCGCTCATCGTGAACCAGCTCAACAACGAGCGTGTCACGCTTTGCAGCTCGGGCATGATCGAAGGCCTGTTCGAGACGGTCGTTCAGTGGACGAAGGACACCACCAACGCCGACGGGACGCGGGTCATCGACGAACAGTGGGTTCAGCTCGCAATCGCACGCATCTATGCGCAGCTCGACTTCCTTCGGTTGATGAACTTCAAGGTGGCCTGGCGGGCCGAGCAGAACATGCCCCTCGATCCCGCGCACGCGTCGACGGTGAAGGTCTTCGGGACCGAGTTCTATCTCGAAGCGCTCCGCAGCATGCTCGAGATCATGGGCCCGCAGGCGAACCTTCGACCCGACGCTCCCGACGTGATTGCGGACGGCCGCGTCGCTCAAATGCTGCGTTCCCTTCACATCCTCACGTTCGGCGGCGGCGTGAACGAGATGCAACGCGATCTCATCGCGATGTTCGGGCTTCACATGCCCGTGGCACCGCGGTTCTAGGAGACCGACCATGGACTTCTCTCTCACCGACGAACAGAACGCGATCTCGGATCTCTCCGGGAAGATTCTCACCGATCAAGCGACGCTCGAATCCCGCAAAGCCCTCGAAGAATCCAGCGAGTGCATCGACCGCGACGCCTGGGCGAAGCTCGCCCAGGCCGGGCTGATCGGCATCGCGATCCCTGAAGAGCAGGGCGGCGCGGGCGCCGGCTTCGTCGAGGTCTGCCTCGTGCTCGAACAGATCGGAAAAGCGGTCTCTCACGTGCCGTTCCTCCCGACGGTGGTCTACGGGGCCCTGCCCCTCGCCCGATTCGGCAGCGACGAGCAAAAGAGCGGGCTCCTCCCCGGGGTGGCGCAGGGCGAGACCCTGCTGACCGCTGCCCTCGGCGAGATCGGTACCGATCCGCGCAACCCGATCACCACGGCCACCAAGACCGCCGGCGGTTTCCGCCTGGACGGCTCTAAGATCGGAGTCCCGATCGCCGAGCAGGCAAAGCGGGTGCTCGTCCCGGCCCGGCTCGACGGTGGCGGAATCGCCGTATTCCTCGTCGAACCCCATGCAGCCGGCGTGCGGCTCGAAGCCCAGGAAACCTTCAACTGGGAGAGCCACTACAAGATGACTCTCGACGGCGTCATCGTCCCGGCGAGCGCGGTTCTCGGCTCGACCGACAACGGTGCCGAAGTCCTAGGCTGGATCCTCGACCGAGCGCTCACCGGTCTTTGCGCCGTCGCAACCGGGGTCGCGCAGTCGGCGATGCAGATCACGGCCGAGTACGCCGGCGAGAGAAAGCAATTCGACAAACCCATCGCGACATTCCAGGCCGTGAGCCAGCGGATGGGCGACTGCTTCATCGACAACGAAGCCATCGGTCTCACCATGTGGCAGGCTGCGACCCGCTTGGCCGACGAGATGCCTTCGGACCGAGAAGTCGCGACGGCGAAGTTCTGGGCGGGCGAAGGTGGCAGTCGCATCGGGCACGCCGCGCTCCACGTCCACGGCGGTATCTCGATCGACGTCGATTACCCGATCCAGCGCTACTACCTGTGGGCGAAGCAGATCGAGTACACACTCGGCGCGGGCACGGCACAGCTCAAACGCCTCGGAGCGATGATCGCTGCCGAGTAGCCACGGAGTCGATCGCGGGCGAGGCTCCCCGCTTGGGCGCAGAGGAACCCATCCCCAGAGCCTCGGCCTGCTCGCTCAGCAACTCCAGAGCCGCGTCGAGAACCCCACGCACGCGCCCTTTCGAGAGATTGAGTTCGTCCTGCGCTCGGTGGCCCGCGCCAACTCACCCCGGTAGTGCGCGGCAAGCCAGAGACGACCGAGATTCGAGAACAGCCCAAGCAGATACGCCCCTTCGGGATTCACCAGGTTGGCTTGTTCCGCGAGTCCCTGAGCGACTAGGGCCGCACGAAGCGACTCCATGAGGCTCTCGTAGAGACCGGGGTCTGTGCGGATGGCCTTCCCTAGATCTTGGGTCGGGAAATTTTCCTGCTGGCGCAGCTTGTGAAGCTTCCCGATGGCCTGCGCCATCGCCGGGCAGTCTCCCTTGTCAGAGATCTCTGAGAAGACGTCCGGGATCGTTGATGCTGATTCAGCCAGGGGCCTGAGGCGGCGGATCTCCTTCGGTAGGGAGCACCCACCGCAAACCCTTGCTTCTTAAGGGGACCGAATCCGCCCGGTTCGGTCCCCCCGCCCTGGTTCACGCACCCTTCAGCCGGCGATCTCCAGCTGCATTTCCTCTTCGTAGATCGAGCCTTCCAAACCGGTCTCCTGGCCCGCGCCGCGAGAGGAGCGCTTGCGCTTGCCCCGGTCCACGCGGTGGCTGCGGCGACGGCGCCCGGTCTGCGGAACTACCTCCCCCGGCGGTACCGAAAGGAGTCGGAACCGGAGGTCCTCCGGGATCAGATCCAGGACTCGGCAGATGCTGTCGAACGAGAAGAGCCAGTCGTCGCCCGGCTGGCGGATCCAGGTCTCGGCCTTCCGCGCCTCCATGCGCTTCTTCGCGCAGGTGCTGGAAACATCCGCGAGGCAATATACCGCGTCCTCGAGGATCGCCAGCATGAGGCCCCTCACGCCCGCCCGTGTCGCGAGCTCGTCTCCCGCCGTCGGGAGCTGCGTGGGAAGAAGCGTCTCCGGAGCGATGATGTTCGCTCCGTCCGTGCGATTCGGAACGCGCGCCTGGGTGCCCCCGAGGCTCGATACGATGTTGCTCGAAATCTCCGCCATCGTCATGCTGTCCATCTTCACTGGGTGTCCTCCTTTTCGAGTTCACCCCGACAACAGCGCAACGGCCATGCCACCCTCAGTGGACCGTACAACGGTCGTTTTTCGGCCTCGACGGGCGCCGGTGTCCCCGGCCGATGACAGCGTCCCGCGCGCGGGCCGTTCTACTGTCACGCGCGGGTGACGACGAAACCACACCTCCCCTTGGGACAGAAGGGCGCGACCCCGATGCCGATCGAATTCCCGCGGCGCAGCGACGTCTAATCGACGCGGTAGTCGAGACGACGGCCGGCGGTCCAGCCGCCATCGACCACTAGAGGATGGCCGGTGACGAACGACGCATCCTCCGACGCGAGGAAGAGCGCGGCCGCGGCCACCTCCTCGGGGCGACCAAATCGATCGAGGGCGTGGAACTTTCTCATCTGGTCGCGAATCTGCGGGACGGCCTGCAAGCCGGCCAGCATCGGCGTATCGATGGCCCCCGGGCAAAGGCAGTTCACCCGAATCCCATGCGGCGCGTAGTCGATCGCCATGTTTCGGGTCATGAGTACGACCCCGCCCTTCGAGGCGTTGTAGGCGAGCTGACTGGGGAGCCCCTCGAAACCCTCGACACTCGCGACGTGCACGATGCTCCCGGAGCCCGCGGCCATCATGGGCTTCAGGGCGTGCTTCGCAACGATGAAGGAGCCCTTCAGGTTCACGTCGACGACGCGGTCCCAGTCCTCGACCGAGAGTTCGTGCGCCGCACCCACACCCGAGACACCAGCCGCGTTCACCAACACGTCGATCTTCCCGTGCTTCCGAACGACCTCCTCCACCGCAGCTTCGATGGCCGGCTCGTTCGTCACGTCGGCGCCGTGCGCGCTCACGGCAGGAGCACCTTGGGCCACGGCCTCCCAGGCTTCGCCGGATGGCGGCGCGAGATCGAGTCCCACAATCGCCGCACCTTCGCGGGCGAACCGATCGGCGCACGCGGCACCGATGCCCGACGCCGCGCCCGTGATCATAGCTACCTTGCCGTCCAGTCGTCCCATCGTCATTCCTCCGGCGTTGGAACTCCCATATCGCGTGCGCCTCCTCAAGCGGCCTGATCGCGCGAGAGCCTCCTCAAACGCGGCACCGCCCCATGGGGCCTACTCCCGCTTCCCAAAGGTCGCGCGATCCGCCTGACTCGATGTGGGGGCGGCGGGCAAATGCCCGGGGAGGTCGGAAGATGAGCCAAGTGATAGTGGGCGCGGTTTGGATTTGGGGACTCGCATCGATTCCCGAACAGACACCCGTACCGCTTGCGAGACTCGGTCGCGCGGTTTTCTGGATCCTTTGCATCGCGCACGCACTCGAGATCGTAGCGTACTACGACGTAATCCGGACCGCACCGGGATCGATCGCATCGAACATTGCGCAGACCTTCCTTTGGGGAAGCTTGTATCTGCGCGAGATCGGCGCGATCGCCTGAGATGGTCTGGTGCCGAGCGCACGTTCCTGCGCGCTCGGCACCAAAAGCCGGTTAGTCGTCCTGCGGACCCGTCGGAATCTCGCGGAACGGCTTGCCTTTGTCCACGCGCATCTCGGGAGGCAACCCGAGCACGCGCTCTGCGATGATGTTGCGGAGTACCTCGTCGGTACCACCTGCAATGCGCATTCCGGGCGCGCCCAGATACATGTCCTGCCAGGTCCCGTCGTCACCGACGACGTCCTTGTCGACGAGGCCTCCGACGGTTCCCTGCAGATCCTGCGCAAACGACGCCATCTGCTGCATCATCGGAGCGCCGATCGCCTTTCCGATGGCGCCCTCGGGCCCCGGCGTGTCACCACGCAGAAGAGCGGACAACGTCCGGTAGCCGGTGTACTGCAAACCCTTGCTGGTGACGTAGAAGTCGGCCAACTGCTGGCGCACCGAAGAATCCTCGAGCGCCGACTTCCCGTTGCGCCGGCTGCGGCGCGCGAGATCGAGAAGACGGTGAAAACCACCGCCCGCACCGCCCGCACCGATCGCAACCCGCTCGTTCATCAACGTGGTAAGTGCGACCTGCCACCCATCCCCGACACCCGCGAGCCGATTCGAATCGGGCACGCGCACGTCGGTGAAGAACACCTCGTTGAATCCGGCAGCGCCGCTGATCTGTTTGATCGGCCGCGCCTCGACGCCCTCGGAGCGCATGTCCAGGATGAAGTAGGTAAGCCCCTTGTGCTTGGGCGCATCGGGGTCCGTCCGCGTGACAATCATGCCCCAGTCGCAGTAGTGCGCGCCGGTGCTCCAGATCTTCTGACCGTTGATGATCCAGTCGTCGCCATCACGCACGGCCGTCGTCCGCAGACCAGCGAGGTCCGATCCGGCGGCCGGCTCGCTGAAGAGCTGGCACCAGATCTCCTGGCCGCGCGCCATCTGCTTTACGTACTTGTCCTTCTGTTCCGGCGTGCCGTGCGCCATGATCGTCGGGCCCAGCATCCCGTGCCCGATCTGGTAGACGTTCGGCGGTATCTCGAACTTGGCCTCTTCCTGGCTCCAGATGACCGCTTCCATGCGACCCAGGGCCTGACCGCCGAACTCCTTCGGCCACGTCAGACACGCCCAGCCCTCGTCGAACTTCTTCGTCTGCCAGGCTTTGGCGTCGGCGATCATATCGTCGGTCTCCCGCTCACCGCCGAAGGGGTTGGCAGGCGAGTTCGAGTCGCGGCGCTTCGCGTTCTTCTCGAGCCACGCGCGACAGCGCGCGCGGAACTCTGCTTCTTCAGGAGTATCTTCGAAATTCATGCTGAATCCTCCGCTCTTCTCAGGCTGCGGCGCCGACGCCGGCTTCCAGACGACGGATGAGCTTCTCGCGCCAGGCGCTCGCGCTGCCCAGTGCGAGCCCCAAGAGTTTCGCACGGCGATAGAACAGGTGGCAGTCGAACTCCCACGTGTATCCGACACCGCCGTGCATCTGGATCATCTCCTCGGCGGCGAGAACGAACGCGTCGCTCGCGGCGACCCGTACGTTGCAGGCAGCCAGCGCCAGCTCCTCGTTCCCCGTGCTGAGCGCCCAGGAGGCGTAGTAGCCGTTGGAGAGAGCAATCTGGTTCTGCGCGTACATGTCGGCCATCCGATGCTTCAGAGCTTGGAACGACGCGATCGGACGACCAAAGGCATAACGGCCCATTGTGTACTCACGAGTCACGTCGAGCGCGCGTTCCGAACCACCGATCTGCTCGAAACCCATCATGACGGCGGCACGATCGAGTAGACGCTCGGCCTGCTCGACCCCCTTCCCGGCTTCACCGAGAACCTCGGCCGCCGCGCCATCGAAGGAGAGGCGCGCCTGTGAGCGGCTCGGGTCGAACGACTCGAGCGCCGCGCGTGTCACGCCGGCTCCGGCGAGGTCGACGACAAGCAGGGAGTGCCCCGCCCCGTCTTTGGCCAGAACGATTGCCAGGTTCGCGACGTCTCCGTCGAGAACCGGGACCTTCTGGCCGCTGAGCTTGCCACCCGAGAACGAGGACTCGACTTCGTCCAACTCCGGGTCGCCGAGCATCTCGACGGCGGCGAAGGTCCCGATGCGCTCGCCGCTACACAAGCCGGGAAGCCACTGCTTCTTCTGCTCTTCGCTGCCAAACTGCATCAAGGCCTCAGTCGCCAGGTAAACCGACGACGAGAAAGGAATCGGCGCGAGTGCACGACCGACTTCCTGGGCGATCAAGACTAGCTCCAGGTGGCCTAGGCCGGTGCCGCCGTACTCTTCGGGTACGGCCGTTCCCAGCCATCCCATCTCCGCGACACCCTTCCACAGATCTTGCGCGTAGGGTTCGTCGGACTCGAGCACACGGCGGCAAACGCCTAGCGTCCCGTGCTCGGTGAGATACTCACGGGCGTTCTTCTGAATGAACTTCTGATCCTCGGAGAACTCGAGATTCATCGGACCTCCTCACTTCCGTTTTTCGACAATCGTGTTTGTGTACCAAACCTGGCGGCGGACGCCCGTCGGCTACTTGGACCCGTCGATGCGGGGGAATTGGGGGCGCCGCTTCTCCAGGAAGGCATCAACCCCCTCCTTGAAATCGGGCCGCTCGAAGCTCTCGAACATCAGCTTGATCGAATCCTTCTCGGCGGGGCCGAGGGTGCCGTCGAGCTGCTCCCACACTTGCTTTTTCATGAGCGAAACCGAGGTCGGCGAGCAGTTCGCTGCCAAATCCTCGACGTAAGAGCGCACGAACGAGAGCAACTCGTCGTGCGGCAACACCCGATTCACGAGGCCGATCCGCTCGGCTTCGGCGGCGTCGAACTTCCGCGCCGAGAACAGGATGTCCATCGCGTGCGCGGGGCCCACGAGGCGAGGCAGAAGCCAGCTCGATCCCCACTCCGCGATAAGACCACGCCTGGAGAAGGCCGTCGTGAAGACGGCACGGTCCGATGCGAACCGAAGGTCGCAGGCCGCGATGATGGGCACCGCCATCCCTGCGACCGGCCCATTGATCGCGGCGATCACCGGCTTCCGTACCGAGATCAGGTACGTGTACGGGCCTCGATAGTCCTGCATCTCCGCGCGGCCCGGATCGGCGTCCAGGGCGGTGTCGGGTGCATCGGGTCGCGCCCCCGCCTGGATGGACTTGAGAAGCTTCATGTCCGCGCCCGCACAAAAGCCCCGCTCGGCGCCCGTCAGCACGATCGCGACGACGTTCGAATCGGACTCCGCCCGCCCTACGGCGTGCTTCATCTCGGCCGCCATCTGGTCGGTCCAGGCGTTGAGCTGCTTAGGGCGATTGAGCGTGATCGTCGCGACCGGGTCGTCGACGTCGTACAAAACGTGCTCGTACATGCGTGTCCTCCTGCCTGAGCTTTAGCCTTCCAGACTCCTCACGAGCCACTACGCGGGATTTTGACGCATGAAGAGGGCCGGGCTAGCCTCCCAGCCCAGTGGCTGACTCTCTGCGCGCGCGACGCCGCCTTCAAATCGGACGTCTCCGGTTCTCCGTCATAGTCGCCGCGGCGAGCGTGGCTTTCAGCAGCCCGACCGACGCGAGCCTGGTCTCTCCGGACGGCACGCGGCCCAATGTACTGCTGATCACCGTCGACACCCTGCGGGCGGACCACCTCGGAGCGTACGGCTATCGCCTACCAACCTCCCCGGAGATCGACCGCCTCGCATCCGAGGGCGTCCTCTTCACCGACGCGATCACCCCCGTCCCGACGACCGCGCCGGCGCTCGCGTCCCTTCTCACCTCACGTCACGCGGACGGTCACGGTGTACGGGAGAACTTCGGCGAGCTTCCCGACGGCTTGACGACCATCGGAGAGACCTTCGCCGAAGCCGGCTATGACACGGCCGCGTTCTACGGAAACGGCGCGATCCAAAACGGCTTCGGCCAGGGATTCGGCCGCTTCGAAGCCTTCGCCGACCACTGGTTCTTTCGCGACAAGGCCGGAACCGACAAGGCGATCGCATGGCTCGAGACGGCCAAGGCGCCCTGGTTTCTCTGGATTCACTTCATGGACCCGCACGGTCCTTACAATTCGTCCGCGTCGGATCGCAGCGCCGCGCTCGAGTATCCGGACACACCTCCACTGGCGCGAGAGCTTCCCAAGGTCGAGCAGAACTACGGCTACGGGGTCATCCCGAAGTACCAACAGCTGCCCGAGCACTCCCGAGTCATCGATTACGTCCGTCGTTACGACGGGGAGATCATCGGAACCGACATCGAGGTCGGCCGTCTCCGTGCCGCCTTGGAGTCCTCCGGGACACTCGACACCACGCTCATCGTGCTGACCGCCGACCATGGCGAGAGCCTCGGTGAGGGGCGCTACTACTTTCAGCACGGGAAGCTGCTGAACGAGCCGTCCGTCCGCGTGCCGCTGGTTCTCCGTCATCCCGCGCTCCCGCGTGGGCTTCGGAACCCGACGCCCGCGTCTCTGGTCGACGTCTTCCCGACGATTGCCGCGCTGACCGACGTTTCCCCACCGCGTGGCCTTGCAGGCCGGGACCTGAGCGCAGCGATTCGCACACCCGAAACCGCCGCTTCGACCATCCGGGTGACCTATACCGTCACCTCGAACCACAAGACGGCGATTCGCCGTGGCCCGTGGGAGCTTCGCGGCACGCCCCAGCGCAACGGAGCCGCGGACGACTTCCAGAAGGTCGAGCTCTTCGACACCCGCACGTCGCCGCCGACGCGCATTCCCGAAGGAGAGCAGCCAGAGGTTCGGGCGGAGCTCGAACCGCTGCTGCACACCGCAGCCAAGAAGGTGCGCGAGAAGCCCGCGGCGCACCGGACACCGACTGAAGACGAAAAGAAGCGGCTGCGCGCCCTCGGCTATATCGACTGAAGCCCAAACGGCGCTGTCGAGAGCGGTGCACTAATCGTTGCCGAACTGCCAACGCAGCCCAACCGTCGTCGCGATCCTCTCTGCCTCTTCACGACACGACTTGGCCTTCTTCTTCTCGCCACGCTCTGTGAAGAGTCGGGCGCGACCAGCCAGGGCGGCCGCAAGCGTCGTCGGCGCATGAATCTCCCGTGCAACGCGAACCGCTTCCTCGAAGAAATAGTCCGCGCGCTTCCAGGACTCCGAGCCCTGCCGCAACGCGACGGCCCCGAGATCGCACGCGCTTTGTGCGCGACGTAGGCGACCGCCCGCGCGACGACGCACACTCTGCGCCACCCGCTCGGCGCGTTCCGGATGCCCCGCGGCGAGAAAGGCCTCCGTGGCGAACCGCAGCAACTGCTGTACGCCCACGGCCCCTGCCAGGTTGTTCTCGATCTGCCGGAGAAGGCGCTCCTCGTCGATCGGCGCGCCCTCGCCTCGCCCGGCGAGAACCGCGATCGCCGCCAGGTTCGGAACGCCACTGCTCGAACCCACGGCGGCGGCCAGCGCCAACCCCTCCTGCGCCCACGCCAAGGCCGCTGCGAGTTCCCCGCGCAACAGGAACACCGACGCGACTTGACCCGCCGATATGATCCGCACGGTCCGATTCCCGATTTCGGTCGCCAGATGAAAAGTCTTAGTCGACGCCGTCAGAGCGTCGTCGAGATCGTCACGGTAAAGCAACACCGCGTCACGGGAGACTCGCGCCCCAAGCAAGAGGTCCGGAACGTGCTCGGCCTGCGGAGTCGCGGTAACCTCGGCGAGCACGGTCTCCGCGCATTCCGCAGCCTCCTCGAACCGGCCGTCGAGGGCGTACCCCACCGCGAGGCCGCGGCGAACGCGCCAGGACCATTCCACCTCTTCCTCCGCTTGCGCGAGGTCGCGCGCGCGGATCAGACGCTCGAGGCCACTCACGTGCTGTTCGGCCGCACCGAACACGCGCAAGAGTCCCTGGAACGTCTCGACCGCGATACGATCCTGAGCGGTCCCCACGAGATCCAAAAGGCGCTCGATCTCCCCTCCCATCGACTCGATCGCAGCTTCCCTCCCTTCGCCGAAAACCGCGGCGAGCCAGAGGAGTCGAGAGCCCGAGAATAGCGCCTGCCGGGCCGCGCCCTCACCCGCCGTATCGCGACGCGCGATCTCCCACGCCTGCCGGTACAGGTGCGCGGCCGTTCCGTACGCGGGAACGGTCTCCGCGTGGGCCGCCGCGGCAAAGAGGTGGGTGAGGGCCTCGTCGTGGCTCTCTCCGTTGCGAAAGTGGTACGCGAGCACCGCGCTGTGTTCACCCGGGTCGGTCCCATGGCGACGCGAGAGAGCCTCCGCGATTGCGTTGTGCAGCTGGCGGCGCTGCTTCAAGAGCAGTCCTTGATAGGCGACCTCTTGCGTGAGGGCCTGCTCGAAGACGAAGTCGTGCGCCGCGCCGCTCGTCGAGAGCCGCACGACTCCCGCGTCGCGAAGCGCTGCCAGGCGATCGCCGACTTCGATCCCGTCGGGCGACAGCAGCTCCTCCACCAGAGGCGCGGAGAAGTGCCGCCCCATCACGGAAGCCACCTGAAGTACGCGCTTCTCCTCCAGCGGCAGTCGATCGAGGCGAGCTGCGACGATCTCGTGCACCGTAACGGGCACCTCGATCTCGGCGAAGGAGCGCGCCGTGAACGTCCCGTCCCCCGCCTCGACCAGCACACCCGTTTCGAGCAACTCTCGCGTGACCTCTTCTGTGAAGAACGGATTCCCTTCCGCCCGATCGTGCACGGCGTCGACGATCTCGGGCGGGGCTTCGCCGCCGGCAATCGCGTGCACGATCGCCGCCGTCTGTTTCCGCGTGAGACTCGCCAGCTCGATTTCTTCGACGTCCTGGTCGTGCACCCAGGGGACCGGGGAGTCCGGGCGATAGGTGCAGACGACCAGTACGGCCGCCGCCGGGGTTCGCTCAACCAAGACGCCCAGGAGTTCCTTGGACGCCTCGTCGATCCACTGCGCATCCTCCAACACGAGGACCAAGGGGGCACTCCGGCTCTCCGCCAGAAGGAAGCCGGTGACCGAGTCGATCGTCGCGTGACGAAGCTCAGCCCCCTCGAGCCCAGTGGAGCCGCCGGCGTCGAGTCCCAACAGACGCGCCAACGTGGCCGATGCGTCGCCGGAGGGGGCTCCCGCCTCGGCGAAAACCCGGCTCAGCCGCGCCGCAGCCGCGTCTTCGCTTCCGCCTTCCGGAAGGACGTGGCTCTTGAGCGAACCGACGAAGGGGCGGTACGCTGCCCGTTGCGTGTACGAGAAGCACTGGGCCCAGAGCACCGTGCTGGACCGCGCTTCCAAACGCCGAACGAACTCGGTGACGAGCCGTGACGCACCGACCCCGGCGTGACCGACGATCCCGACCGCTTGCCCCTGCCCCTGCGCCGCGCGCTCGAAGGCGGCCTCCAGACACGCAAGCTCCTCTTCGCGCCCGACGAACAGAGCCGAGCGCAACGCGCGCCCCGACAGCGGCGTCTTCGTCGCGAGCGCGCTTTCGACCTCGAACACGGCGACGGGCAGCGCCTTGCCCCGAATCGCTTGTGGGCCGAGAGGCCGGAGTTCGAAGTGCTCGGCAACGAGACGTTGGAGCGACTCGCTGAGAAGAATCGCTCCCGGGCGCGCGAGTGACTGCAGCCGCGCCGCGAGGTTCGTCGTATCGCCGATCGCCGTGTAGTCCAGCTTGAGATCGCCGCCGACCGTGCCGACGATCACGGGCCCGGTGTTGAGTCCGATCCGCGCGGTCAGAGCCGGACGGCCTTCGGCTCGCAGCGAATCACTGAGCGAAGCGAGCCCGTCGCGCACCGCGATTGCCGCCTGAACCGAGCGCATCGGCGCGTCCTCGTGTGCGAGCGGCGCGCCGAACAAGGCCATGACTCCGTCGCCGGCGATCTGATTCACGAGACCTTCCGCACGACCGACTTCGTGAAACACCACCGCTAGGTAGCGATCGAGAAGATCGCGGAACTCCTCCGGGTCCATCGCTTCCGCAATCGAAGCGGAACTCACCAGATCACAGAACAGGACCGACACCTGTTTGCGCTCGCCATCGATTCGCCCGCGCGTCGCGAGAACCTTCTCCGCGAGACCGGCCGGCATCTGCTCACGCAAGCGACGGAACGAACTGGCCAGCGCGACGCGACGCTCATCGGTACCGATGCCGTCCCCGCATGCGGGGCAGTAGACGAACGTCAGATGGACCGGCTGCTCGCATGCCCCGCAGCGCCCCGCGATCTCGACGGCGCACGTGGGGCACTTCTCCACGTCGGCGGGGATCGTGGATCCGCAGCCCAAACAGGTGAGTTCCGACATGGCCATCCTTCCGGGCGGATCATAGAGCCATTCGGCTTCCAGCCGAAGAGCGCTCCACGACCGGGCCTTCCGGCCCGGGCCCGGTTGACAGGGTCCGCGGAGGTTCGCTAGCACCAACGACAAGATCGCGTAGGCGTGAGGGAAGCCGGTGAAACACCGGCACGGCTCCCGCCACTGTAAGTCGGAACGAAAGCGCACGAAGGCCACTGTCCCCGCAGGGATGGGAAGGCAGCGCGTAGTAGGTCGCCGACGAGTCAGGAAACCTAGCCCACGCGGCCGATGCTCGAGGTTCTCCGGGATGTGAGGACGCGGGGTCTCCTATCTTCATAGAAGGACGAAATGGCCGACCGGGCATCCGCTTGAGGCGGCGAGCTTTTCTGGCGTGCGCTCTGGTGTGCGCCACACTGACACTCGGGCCTCGCCCCGTGCTCGCGCAGGACGAGGCAGACGCCGCCGCAGTTGCCACGCCGGACGTCGCGCAACCAGAGTCCGAGCCCGTGCGCGAAGTCCCGATCGACATCGAGAATCTCGAGGTGACGGAAACCTCGCTGCGCACCGTCACCGATGCGACCGCGTTTGCGACCGTGATCGAAGTCACCCAACAGGCGGAAGAGTTCAAGACCGTCGCCCAGGTCTTGTCCGAGACGGCCGGACTTCAGGTGCGCCGGTTCGGCGGGCTCGGCGATTTCGCAACGGTATCCGTCCGCGGTGCGACGTCCGGGCAGGTCCGAATCTACTTCGACGATGTCCCGCTCACCCGCGCGCGAAGTGAAACCGTGAATCTCGCGGGCCTCCCGCTCGAGCCACTCCAGCGAATTGAGGTCTACCGGGGAGCGACGCCCTTGTCGGTCGGCGCCTCCGCACTGGGCGGCGTGATCAACCTGGTCACGAAGGATCCGGGGGAGACCCCCTCCCTTTCGTTTCTCGCCGGCGGCGGATCGTTCGGAACGAGGCAGGCCAGTCTCACCGCGTCCGGAATGCTCGGCGACTGGGGGCTTTTGGGCTCGTTCAACTATCTAGGTTCCGAAGGCGACTTCCCGTTCGACGATGACAACGGCACTCCCGTGAACCCACACGACGACGAGCGGGTCCGACGCGAGAACAACGCGTTCAACTCGGGCGACGTCATCCTGAAGGTGGTTCGCGAGGTGTCTGCCCGGTCGAGAGTCGTCGCGATGAACGAGTTCTTCATCAACGACCAGGGCGTGCCCGGCATCGGCTCGTTCCAATCGAAAGAAGCGAACCTCTTCGAACTACGAAACCTGAGTTACCTGCGATTCGAGGGCGATGGCCTCGAGAATCTACCGACCGAGTTCGATGCCACCCTCTTCTTCATCTACGAGGAAGAACGCTTCGAGGATCCGAAGGGAGACATCGGCCTCGGGCGACGGAACACGCGCTTCCGCACGTTCGCTTCGGGAGCGAACGTACACGGCGCCGAGTCCGTCGGCCGTCATCTCCTCGAGGGCCGCATCGACCTCGGCGGAGAAGTGCTCGTACCGCGCGACCTGATCACGCCCGACCCGATGGACGTCACCCAGTCGCGGATCTCGTTCGACGTCGGCGTCGGCGACACGATGAGCCTGCTCGACGACGATCTCCTCGTCGATGGGCAGTTCCGCTACGAGCTCGTGCACGACGACTTCGGTGGCTTCGTCGACGCGACCGGCCAAGTGACCGACGACTCGAGCGGCGGCACCCAGCATCTCTTCACGCCGCGCATCGGCGCCCGCTACACCATCCAGCCCTGGCTCTGGGCCAAGACGAATGCAGGCAGGTACGGACGCTTCCCGAATTTCTCCGAACTCTTCGGCAACCGCGGCTCGATCGTCGGCAACCCCGACCTCGTTCCGGAAAAGGGCTGGAACGTCGACTTCGGATTCGACGCCCAGCAGGCTACGTGGGGCCCGCTCGACGCACTCCGCGCCGAGGCCGTCTTCTTCTGGCGCGACGTCGACGACCTGATCCTCTTCATACAGAACTCCCAGCGCACGTCCGTACCGCGAAACATCGGAAGCGCCGAGATCTGGGGCATCGAGCTTTCGACCGCGTTCCAAGCCTGGGAGCGCATCGGCTTCACCGCCAATTACACCTACCAGGATGCGCGCGACCGCAGCGCCGCCCCCTCGCGCAACGGCAAACAGCTCCCCGGCATTCCGCAGAACGAGGCCTACACACGAATCGACTACCACCCGTGGGACCTCGTTCCCTTCTACGAACTCTCGTTCACATCAGGGAACTTCCTCGATCGCGCGAACCTCATCGACGTACCGAACCGGCTCCTGCACTCCCTTGGGCTCCAGTACGCGCTCTCTTCGATGCCTCTCACGTTCACGTTCGAGGCGAGAAACATCACCGACAATCAGATCGAGGACGTCGCCGGCTTCCCCCTGCCGGGACGCTCGTTGTTTGGAACCGTGGCTTACCGATGGAACGGTGCCCCGCAGGAGAATTCGTGAAGCACTTCAGCAATCCGACCAAATTCATGGCTACACTCGGCCTGACCGCACTCCTCGCCGCTTGCGGTGGCGGCGGGAGCGACGACGGCGGTGGCGGCGAGAACCCGAACCCGACGGCCACGCCGGCTCCGGCCCCGAGCCCGACTCTCGAGCGAGTCGCCGTAGTTCTCACCACCGACTTCACCAGCAGCTCGTTCGCAACGCTGCCCGTCAGCAACCCCACGTCCGTCACGACCGACGACCGCACCTTGCACAGCGATTCCATCGCGCGCGCCCACGGGTCCGTCTTGTACGTCATCAACCGATTCGGCGCGGACAACATCCAGGCCCTCGACGGAACGAACGACTACACCACGCTTTGGCAGTGCTCCGTCGGCAACGGCAAGAATCCGCAGGACATCGTCGTGCTCGGCGACAAAGGCTACGTCGCTCTGTACGCCGGCGGCGTCGCGGTCGTGAACCTGCGTCCCAGCCAGGACTGCTCAGACTTCGTGATTCAGGAGATCGACCTCTCCTCCCTCGCCGATGCCGATGGGTTTCCGGAGGCCAATCGAATGGTGATCACCAATGGGCTGCTCTACGTGAGCCTGCAACGCCTCGACAACTTCGTCCCGACCGCGACGAGCATGCTCGCCGTCATCGACACCGACACCGATGAGCTCATCGACAGCATCGAACTCTCAGCTCCGAACCCGTTCGCCGAGACGAAGGGACTCCTTCTCGACCCGGACGGCAAGATCCTGGTTGCGGAGGTCG
Source organism: Candidatus Binatia bacterium (assembly GCA_029243485.1). NCBI lineage: Bacteria > Candidatus Binatota > Binatia (SeqCode) > Binatia bacterium. The sequence goes on from JAQWRY010000079.1 coordinate 92,684, forward strand.
GCGACTTCGGCGCGTTGGACGGCGGCATCGAGCGCATCGACCCGGTCACCGCCACAGCAGAGGGACACTTCATCACCGAGGCGGAACTCGGCGGCAACATTGTCGACTTCACCCTCGTTTCCGACACCCGCGGCTACGCCGTCGTCTCCGACGCCGACTTCAACAACAGCCTCGTGCGCTTCAATCCTTCCACCGGGGAACTCGTCTCGACGCTGGCGACGGGCGCGGCCTACCTGCCCGACGTGGAGTACGATTTGGTCACCGATCAGCTCTTCCTCGCGAGCCAAGACTTCACGAATCCAGGCATCCGGGTGTTCGCCGCCGACGACTCCGAAGTGACGTCATCCCCGATCGACACCGGCCTACCCCCGTTCAACATCAACTTCATCGAGTAACCGGAACGAGCCGTGGGGGGGCTTCGGGCGACACGCCCAGGCCCCCCGCGTGCGAAAACCATCAAACTTTCGAGCCCTCCCGGCGTCTCAAAAAAGATCAGGTTGAAAACAAGCTGGAACAGCCCGTAAGCTCCCGACGGCGGTCGTGATACATCGGCCGATCAGGGGGCCCCGATGACGCGTCGCATTTTCTCATTTTCCACGCCAGCATTGCTGGCGATCTGCCTTTTCCTCACCGCAGGCTGCGGCAGCGACGCTACCAGCGGTGTGGGTAGGAGCACCGGGCCCACGGAGCCCCCGACCGAGCCGGAACCGCCCGTCGAGCCTCCCCCTGGAGAGCCCTCCTGCAGCACGGGTGAGGTATTCGGAAGCACGTTCAAGGCGATCCAGGCCAACATCTTCGAGCAGCGCGGCTGCACGCAGCAGGTCTGCCACGGCAGCTCCGCCGCCGGGGGTCTCGACCTGAGCCCGGACGTGGCCTACCAGAACCTCTTCCAGGTGGACTCCGTCGGCAGTCGCTGGCGACTCATCGAGCCCGGCGACAAGGACCGCAGCCACCTTTGGCTGAAGGTCGCCGCGAAGCTCGATCCGAGCATCACCGTTGCGGGCGCCACGATGCCCAGCGGGCTCCCGCCCATCTCGGAGGACGAGCTCGAAGCCCTTCGTCTTTGGATTTACGCCGGTGCTCCGGAAAACGCGACGGTCCTCGGCACCGAGGACCTGCTCGGCGCCTGCCTCCCGGAGATCAAGCCGATCATCGTCGAGCCCCTCGACCCGCCCGCCGCCGGCGAGGGAATCCAGTTCGTCCTTCCCCCCGTTCTGCTGAAGGCATCGAGCGAGCACGAGATCTGTTTCGCGACGCACTACGACTTCACGGATCAGGTTCCCGACTGGGCGATCGATCCCACGGGTCTGTACTTCCGCTTCTCCGGTCAGGAGCTCCGCCAGGATCCGCAGAGCCATCACCTCGTGTTGATCCACGCGGACTTCGATCCCGACACCAGCGTGGACCATCCCAGTTTCGGCACCTGGACCTGCGGCGGCGGCGCCTCCCACAGCGACGTGTGTGATCCCCTCGACCTCGGATCGTGCGGGGACGACGGCTACTGCCACTCCGAGATCGACCCGGTCTCCATCGGCTGCATCGGGTACGGACCGCCCGGCGGCGGCTTCGGGATCACCGCCCAGCAGATCGGTGGTGCACAAGAAGCGCAGGCATTCATTGAGTTCCGCGAAGGCGTGTTCGGCCAGATGCCTCTGCGCGGGATCGCGTACTGGAGCTCGCACGCCTTCAACCTGACGAACGAAGACACCCTACTCAACGGCCGCATCAACTTCCCGTTCGCAGCAGAACAGACCTTCCCTCTACAGCAGATCTTCAACGTCGAAGCGGTATTCAGTCCGACGGCAGCGCCCTACACCGAGCAGACCATCTGCAACTCCGAGCAGCTCCCGCAGGGCGCGCGACTCTTCGGGCTCACGTCCCACACCCACGAGAAGGGAAAGTACTTCTGGGCCGAACTCCCCGACGGGACGATGATCTACGAGAACTTCATCTACAACGACCCTGTCAAGCAGTTCTTCAGCCCGGAGCTCGAGTTCGACTCTGAAGATCCGGCCGACCGCCGCATTCGCTACTGCGCGCGGTACAACAACGGCATGAACGCCGACGGCTCTCCGAACCCCGAACTGGTCACCCGCTCGTCTCGCGTCCCCGAGAGCGCGCGACAGACGTTCGGCGCGTGTGAGCCGGTTGCCTGCGCGGCCGGGAACATCGGCGCGCCGTGTTCAGGAACCGGCGACGATGCCGCCTGCGACTCCACCCCGGGCGCCAGCGACGGCTTCTGCGACGCCTGCAACATCACCGGCGGGGAGAGCACCGAGAACGAGATGTTCATCCTCATCGGGCAGTACTTCATCGACCCGGCGTTCCCTCAGCCCTCGACCGACGGTCCCGTCTTCGCGGGCCTGGCTTCGGTGCGTAGTACCTCCGGCGATTAGAGCCCGGGGCTCAGTTCTGTGGGCCATGCCTGTGCACCTCGGGCGCACAAACATGTTGACCTCAAGCCACGTCAGTTGATATGCGGCTTGAGTCATTTCCCACAAAACACAGGATTCAGCCTACATGTCCCAGATCACCGACCCACTCACCGCGCTCAACCTCGCCCTGATCGCCGCATTCGCACTCGGCCTTCTCTTGACGAGCGGCCGACGCCGGCTCGCAGCCCAAGCGACCGCGGCCAACGCGAACCGCCGGAGCTAGATTCGAACAACCGGCCTCACGGGCCGGTCTTCGTCCCCACCGGCTCGCCGGCCAGATCGGAGCCCTGCTCGACACAGAGGAGGCGCACGCGACCGGTCGAGACGATCCGCCCCTCTTCGTCGCGCGACGTGGCCTCCCAGAGTTGCACCCGCCGCCCGCGCGTCACTGGCGTCGCTCGAATCGTAATGCGCCCGGACCGAACTGCCCGCACGAAGCTCGTATGGTTCTCCAACCCGACGACGCCGCAGCCGCGCGCCCGCGCGTCCATGCCGGCACCAGTCGAGCAGACCGTCTCCACCACGCTACAGTGAACCCCGCCATGAACGATGCCGTAGGGCTGATGATGCTTCGGCCCTACGTCGTACTCGGCGACGACCTCGTCTCGGTCGGCCGAGAGGATCCGGAGCCCTAGGTGTTGATCCCAATCATTCATGCTCTCAGAGCTCCATTGGGAGGCGCAGGTATTCGTGAAACACGAAATCCCGGTGCGCACGAAGCGCCGGCGTAAACGCGGCGCGGGTCTCTTCGTCCTGCGCGGTGAACATGGGGCGGAGCGCATCCGGAAGAGCACACTGCTCGGGCGGAAGCGGCTCGATCAAGTTGGAGAACGCCGCCCAATAGATGTCGAGCGCGCCCAGACGATTGCCGAAGAAGAACTGATCGCCCTCGTTCCGGCGGAGCTCCAACAGCGAATCGAGCTGGTGAAGGATCGAGACGCAGCGCGCGATCGCCGTCTCCGCAACATCGGCGGAGTGATACCCGTACTCCTGACCGAGGTGCCGCAGGAAGCCTGCCTCCGGGTTCGTCCTTAGCCCCTCGTGGATCGAGAGCAGGCGCCGACACCAACCAAGGCCCATCTCGCCACATATCTCGTGTGCGAGACCAAAGAAGAGTGTCCGATCGGCCTGCGTAGCCGGCAGCAGAGACGGCTCCGAAGAAACTCGCTCGGCCAGGAAGAGAATCTCAGCCCATCCGCTCCGGGGCCGCTCCTGCTCCCAAGCCGCGACCGGATAGCTTTCCTGGCCACTCCACTCGCGAAGAAGCTCGGGAGGGTCGTCGGGCGTGGAGTTCACCAGAAGATACGGGATCTTCTTGCGTTCCATGATGCCCTTCGCGGCCTGCGACCAGGGACTCGGGAGTCCCTGGAGGAGGAGGAGCCGCATCCCCGGAAGATTTTTCGCTTCGCGGATACTGATTGGTGTGGCCATGGGCCGGAGCTAGCATCGGGCATGGGGTCCGGCGAGTCCGCCCCCAGCCGGGGGTCAGGATTCGGGCTGCGGCGGATGCGCGTCGTTCTGGGTCGGTGCGGGGAGCTCGACGACGGTCACTCCGGTGACGCCGTAGCGCTCACGGAGGTCGTCCACAGCCTCCGCCATCACCGCATGCCAGTCCCAATCGACGAACAGATCGGTGTTCATCCGACTTCCTCTCTCAAAACCCGTCATGACGGTATCTGGATGGAAATGCCCGACTCCCGGATCGATGAGTCCTGCCGTCGTAAACGTGAGCCCTAGATGGAAGTCGAGGATGACCTCGAGCAGAAGCTCGTAGCCGATCCCGGACTTCGACATTCCGGCCTCCATCCCCGCCACATCGAGCTCTCCGGCCATATCCGTATTGAACCCACCGAGGATGTGCAGGAGATCGTGCGGGACCAGGACTTCGCTGAAGCTGCCCTTCTCTCCCGGAATCGGAAACTGGCGCTCACGGTAGAAATCGTAGAACACGCGGCCGAGCGTCTCCCGCGGGAATGTTTCGTATTTGTAGTACTGCCGAGCGACGTTCTCGTCGCCTCGGTACTGGCGGAAGCTCTCGATGACGGTCCCGAGTTTTCCAAGGAACCCGTCGCCGGGAACGATCCCCGAGGCGAGGCTCCGCCGGGAGTAGTCCCACAGGAGGCGCTTCATTCGTTTGTCACGCACCTGATGAAGCGACATGAGCGTGTCGGGCGCGACGTCCAGAGCGCTTGCGAATCGGTCGACGATCGCAACTTCTTGCTTGTCGACGACGCCATCGAGGTACGGCATCAAGACCAGGAACTGCACGACCTGTTCGCGGCGCTCCCTGTCGGGAAGTGCCGCAGCAAGCCCCTCCGGCGAGATCGGGGCCAACGCATCCACGTCGATGTCCTCGCGGAGAACGTGGCGCGCGGTCGCCGTGAGCATGTCACGCTCGATCGCATCCAATTCCGGGCGTCGGTGTGCCAGGGCCACCGACTTCATCGCTGCCAGGTAGGCTCGTGCTTGCTCCTGGGTCCAGCTGACCTGCGCCATCTCGTCCTCCAGTTCTCGTCGGAACTTCCCAGATTATCGGGCAGTTGTGAAATAGACATGAACCCGTGCGGCGGGCTGGCCAAGAACCCGGAGATCGCGCCTATCAGGGGCCATGCCCACTCCTCATCCTGACCAACCCGAACCTGCTCGACCCGGAGGCCGGGAAGATCCGCGACGGCCACCACGTCCTGATCGAGGCCCATGTCCACGTGCCCCTCACAGCCATGGATCTCGCGGCAATGACCCGGAAGCCGGCGATGCTGGTCGCGTACAAAGCCGCGCCGATCATGCGCCGGGTGCTGAAGCGCGGCTTCACGACGGTACGAGACACCGCCGGCGCCGTGTGACCTATTTCAAAATCGACGAACTCGGTCGGGAACTCGGAATGCCGGCCGTGAGCCTCGAGAGGTTATCTGACGTGCTCGACGCCGGCCTTGCTTCGCTCGAGCGCTGCCGCGACGCCGCCGTCCGCGTGGGATTCGACGCCGATTTCCCCGGCGAGACGCACGATGCGCGACATCCCCCTCCCGACCGGCCAAGGCGACCACCTACCGGCCATCATGCAGAACGGCCGGTAAGTGGTGAATCGCCTATCGTTAGTGTGGTCCTGGGAGCCCACACTTCTCACTCGCAGAGCGCGTCGAACGAGTCAGAGGTGGGGGCTTCCGACGTCGAGCTCAAACACTCGAGTCGGGGGACGATGCGAGCGTCATCGCGTTGAAGAGTGCGACCCAGCTCCCCTCGTCAAAGAAGCCCTTCAAGTCCGAGGGGCTCGCGCCAAAGTGGGTGTCGGGGTTCTCCCAGACTTCGACCTCGGCACCGTCGAAGTAGACTTTCTGCAGTTCGGGGTTGGCTTCCATTCTTTCCACGGTGACCTCCGTGCGAGTTTGCGGGTTCGAACTACGCCGCGATTCCGGTCGCGAGCTGTTCCAAGTCGAACTGACAGCCGCGGAAGTTTCCCCCGAGGCGGACGCGACCGCTGTTGACCATGTAGACGACCGTGGCGAGCAGCTCAGCTTCGGACGAAGCGTCTTCGGAGACGGCGGTGACCAGATCGAGCATCGTGATTTTAGGGGCCATGATGAGTTCCTCCTTGACCCTGACTACAGCAAGCGCTGTGCCAGCCCGCCGGCCCGGTCCCTCGGGCAGGCAGAGGGCGCCTCTCAATGCCGAATTCCCTTGCAAATTAATGACTTACAAGGAATTCCGCATGGCCCTTGCGCATCGAACGAACGTGCGGCGAACCGCACACTTGAGTTGCCGACCGCCTCCGTTGGTTCACACCCGTCGCCCGTGGTTAGCACTCCGCGGGTGAAATCTTGCAGCGGTGGCATGAGGGCGAAAGCGCCCTCGAACCAATTCCCCCTGTTCGCCTCGAAGGCGAAGGAGAGGTGCGACCGCGATGAAGGCTCCGACAAACCTCGTTGGTCCGCGGTTTACGGATTCGAACACCACGAGATCGATGAAGTCCGCGGCACGATCTCTCGCGGAATCATCTCCAGCGCAATCCAGTCCGGCGACCGCTTCCGCCTTCGGACGTTCATTGGGAAAGTACGCCTCCGGGATCGTGGGAGCAGCTTCAGTCACCGGAGGCGGGAGGGTTTCCGACTTCCTCCGGAGAAGTTCGTCGGGATCGCACCCCGCGTGCGGCGCGGCCCCCGTCGCGATCTCGTAGCGGAGGCCGCCACGCGCGTAGATGTCTGCCTGCGCAGTGGCGGGCGCTCCCCAGGCACGCTCGGGCGCCATGTAGGCGAGCGTGCCCGAGAACGTTGGCCGACGACGGTCCCGACGCCCTAGATCTCGGACAAGCCGAAGTCCGAGATGTGCGCGACTCCGTCCTCGTCCAGCAGAACGTTGCTCGGCGTGACATCCCCGTGCGTGATGTCATGCGCATGCAGCGACTCCAGCGCGCGACTCAACACGATCGCGAGGCGCCGGAGCGTCGTGAGACGTGGCCGACCGTCGTTGAGTAGACCCGCGAGCGTTTCGGGGAACACATTCAATCGTTGGCAAGACGATCTCGCTTGGTCGCCCAGTTCACTCGCAGCTGCAACCGGCCAGTTGATCAATCCGCCCGACCGAACCCCCACCCAGACCTTCCGCTCCCCCCCAAGAATCCGGTACGATCAGTCCATGCCGAAAGCCCAAAGAGCACTCCTCACCGCCGTAGCCCTGACCCTCCTCGCCGCAGCCTGCGGCGACTCCAACACCATCGGCACGCCCACCCCCCCCGCCGTCCCAGCCACCGTCGATCCCGGCACCGGCCCTTGGGAGCTCGTCGCGACCGACCGGGTTCGCGAGGAATGCGGTCTCGACCCCGATCTCCTCGAGGCCGCCGACGCTCGACTGGAGAGGCCGTGGGCAGTCGTCCGGTACGGCAAGCTCTGTCACGAGTACTACCCCGACGGCCCCGACACGGCGACGCGCCTCTTCTCTGCAACGAAGACCATGGCCGCGACCGTAACCGGCATGGCCGTCTATGAGTCGCGCGACTTCGAGCGCACTGGCCGCAAGACCGGGCCGCTCAGCGACACCGATCGGGTCGATCACTGGCTCGACTCCGTTACGTTCAATCCGGATGCGCAGATCGCGCACGTTCTCGGGATGGTCGCGTTCAACGAAGACCTCTCTTACGGCAACAAGGAACATCGCTACGACGCGGGCGGCAGCCGAGAGATCAATCGGCTCTCCGACGTCGTGAACACCGTGATCGCGCAGGACCCGGGGCGGCTCGGGGCCAACATCGAGGAGTTCTGGCAGACGCACATGGTTCAGAAGCTCGGCTTTCGGAACTCGACGTGGACCGACGGCGCGACGGACAAGAGCTTCGCATCGACCTGGAACGGCATCGCACGCGACATGGCGCGGCTCGGGCTTCTGATCCTCAACCGCGGCGTCTGGAACGGCGAACGTCTTCTCAGCGAAGACTGGATTTACAAGACGACCCACCCGTCGTTCGAAGACGCCAATACCAGCTACGGCTACCTCACCTGGCTGGAGGCGAACTCGAACTATCACTTCGGTGGCATCCTCGGAGGCCTGAAGTTCCAGGCCCCGCTCGACGCCTGCACGCCCCCCGCCATCAACGCCTTCTTCCCCCATGGCATCTCGCAGGCGACCGACTGCAATTACGAGGCTCCGTGGGGGTGCGACCAGGAACTCGACGTCGGCGTCTGGACCGCGAACGGCGCCGGTGGGCAGCTCATCATGGGCCACCCCGGACTCGACATGGTTCTGGTCGTGAAGAATCTCGGGAGCAGCTCCTTCGGAGGCAGCCTCTGGGGCCCACTCCGGCCGGCCCTCGTCGCCGAAGACCCCCGCTTCCAGGGGGACGAGGAAGCCTTCTGCGCCGCGTACGCCGCCGCCGGCTACGCTCCCGACCTGAAGCAGTAGATGGCCGCACCCACATACGAGGACGCCCTCGCCACAGTCACCGCACCCGGTGCACGTTTTGAGATCGAAGACGTCGAAGTCCGCGGTCAGACGTACAAGTACTTCAAGAACACCGCGCCGAATCTCCGGGCCATCTTCGACACCGCCCGCACCCGCGACGGGATCTTCCTCGTCTACGAAGACGAGCGTTGGACGTTCGCCGACACCATGGCCAAGGCCGACCAGATCGCCGACGCGCTCGTGAACCAGTACGACGTCGCGAAGGGCGACCGCGTCGCGATCGGGATGAGGAATTACCCGGAGTGGGTCGCAAGCTTCGTCGCGATCACATCGATCGGTGCCGTATCGGTCTCGCTCAACGCCTGGTGGACCGAGGAAGAGATGGCCTACGGGATCGAAGACTCAGGCGCGAAAATCTTGATCGCCGATCGCGAACGAATAGAGCGTGCCTCCCCGGCTCTGAAGAACGGCGCCCTGCAGGCGCTCGCCGTCCGCGCGGAAGGCGAACTACCGCCAAACACGAGGCACCTGAACGACGTCCTGCGGCCGAACGCGACCTTGCCGGACGTCCGCGTCGAGCCCGATGACGACGCGACCATTCTCTACACGAGCGGCACGACCGGTTTTCCCAAGGGCGCCGTCTCGACTCATCGCAACGTCCTGTCGGCCATCATGGCCTTTGGGTGCCGTGCCCAAGTCCGCGCTGCAATGCGCGCCGGCCAACCGCCACACCCCTTTCCGATCGTCTTCATCTTGATCGTTCCGCTCTTCCACGTCACCGGATCGGTCGCCGTGATGCTGAACGCGTTCATCGCCGGGGTGAAACTCGTGATGATGTACAAATGGAACCCCGAACGGGCCCTCGAACTGATCGAGAGGGAGAGGGTCACGAACTTCGTCGGCGTTCCCACGATGTCCTGGGATCTCCTGGAGTCACCCGACTTCGCGAAGCGAGACACGTCGAGCCTCATGAACGTCGGTGGAGGCGGTGCGCCGGCCCCGCCCGAGCTCGTCCGCCGGGTCGACAAGTCCTTCGCGAAGGCCCGACCGAACATCGGCTACGGCATGACCGAAACCTGCGCCTACGGCCCTCAGAACGACGGGGACGACTACATTCGAAAGCCCACGAGTACCGGCAGAACGGTTCCCGTCCTCGAGATGCGCGTGATCGACGTAAACGGCAGGGCCCTCGGCCCCGGCGAAGTGGGGGAGATCTGCTTCCGAGGACCCAACGTGTTCCGTGGGTACTGGAACAAGCCCGAAGCTACCGCCGAGGTCCTCCAGGACGGCTGGCTCCGGAGCGGGGACATCGGCCGGATCGACAACGAAGGCTTCATCTACGTCGAGGACCGGGCCAAGGACATGGTCCTGCGCGGCGGCGAGAACATCTACTGCGCCGAAGTCGAAGCGGCGGTCTACGAGCACTCCGCGGTGCATGAAGCCGCAGTCTTCGGAACGCCGCACGATCGGCTCGGAGAAGAGGTTGCCGCGGCGATCTACTTGAAGCCGGGAGAGACGCTCGACCCGGAAGTGCTGCGCGAGCACCTCGCCGCCCGGATCGCTTCGTTCAAGATACCGAGCCGCATCGAGATTCGAACCGAACCGCTACCGAGGAACGCGGCGGGCAAGGTCCTCAAGCGCACGCTACGAGACGAGACCACATCGAGGTAAACGCGTCTGCGGCTCAGTCGGAGCCGTGGTCGAAACCGGGACCGCCCGAGCCGCCATCGCCCGTCCCTGCCCCCGCGCCCGCGTGGGCGACCATGACCTCAGTGCCGATTGCGGCGCGGCGCTCTTCTGCGATCGCGTGCGCTTCGTCCTCGATGAAGAAGACGTGTACGCCGACCCGGAACCAGGGCATCCGTTCCGAACTCGGAAGCGCGGCGGGGAGGAATGCGAACACCTCCTGGCTCCACAGGCCGTTCTCGCCGCCTGTCACCTCCAGGAAGTGCTCCGGTGGCTCCGCAAACTTGAGTTGACCACCACGGCGACCGCCGCTGGCAAACTTGGGTACGGACGCGAACGTTCGGACCGACGCGTCGCGCACCTGGAACGCGAGGAAAGTCGGGCCGACGGACTCCGTGACGCCGTCGTCGTCGACCAACCACGCCGCAATCCCCGGCGTCGCCGGCTGGATCTCCCAGCGGTACGTCCAAAGGACTTCCTGTTGTTGGTCGTTCGGGTCCACCGGGCCTCCCGGGCCGCTCCCCCCGGGCGCGACCGTCGCACTAAGGATGCCTTAACTAGGCCCGGTCTGCCAAGGACTCTCGAACAATCGGATGCGCGAGCACCAACTCCAGCGCCTCGGCCACCCCGGGCGCCACGACGGCCCGATCGGCCGGCCCGCGGGGCTCGTAAAAGCTGGAATCCTCGCTTGTCAGAAGGGCAATCGTCGGCACGTCGAGCGCCACGCCCAGATGCATCGGGCCGGAATCCGGTGTCACGAGAGCGCCGCTCTGCCCCAGGACGGCCGCAAAAAGCCGGAGCGGCTGGGGCGCAAGGATCCGCCCGTGGGTGCCGATCACGGTACGATAGAAGCCGTCCAGCGAGGCCTCCTCGGGCCCGAGGAGCACGACGAAGGGCATCCCGGCCGCGTCCAGCGCCCGCAGGAACTCCGCCCAACGCTCATTCGGCCAACGCTTGTGCAGATGCCCGCCGACGAAGACGGCAACAAACGTCTGCACGACACCGGCCCGAACCAGTCCCAGTTCATCGAGAACCCGGACTGCAGCCGCGGCCTCGTCCGCCCCCACTTCGTACAACGGCCGATCCGAGCACCCCATGCCCAGCGCATCGCCGATCTCCAGAGCATCGTCGTACGCGTGCATACACACCGGCCGCGGGAACAGGACGTTCATGAAGCGCTCGCCCGGGCCCTCGATCCCCACCCGGTAACGCGCGCCGCTCAAGTACGAGTAGAGCCCGCCGGAGAACGACCCCATCCCAGCCTCGACCGCCACGTCGAAGCGCTCACTGCGCAGCCGTCGAAACAACGCGACGAACTCCCACGGCTTCGCGACGTAGCTACGCGACATCGGATGGATCGCATCGATCGGAAGGTTCTCGAGGAGCTTGCTCGTGGTGTCACCCGCAAGATAGTCGAGCCGCGCCCCCGGGAAGCGCTCGCGGAGCGCGGGGATGATCGCGTTCGTCATCAGTGTGTTGCCGATGCGAAAATTGGGCCTGACCACGAGAACCCGCTCGACGTCACGGACCTCGTCGAGCGACACGCGTGCCGCGCGAGGCAGGAGCGCTTCGAGGAGACGTCCAAAGGTCTGCCGTCCGGCGCGACCCGTGGCGTGCCCGACGCGCTGTCCCCCTGGGCCGCGGAAAAATCTTCGCAACAGGGCCATCGGCGGCGTCGCCGTCGCTTCTACCCACCGCCCGGCCCCGGGGCAACCGCAAAGCCCCAGCGAGAGGCCACCGAGTCCCGTCTGGATCCCACCGCCATCGCTCGGCCCACCTCGAACGCATGGAGCGCCCGTTGGAGGGCGCCAACGTGCCCCGCCGCGAACATCTCGTAGTGATCGCCGGGAACGACCTCGGTCCTGAGGCGCCCGCGAACGATCTCCGCCCACCCGCCTTTTTTGGCGACTACACGAGCGCGCTCAGCGAGCCTCGACCGTCACTGGGAGGACATACTTCGAACCCTCGTGCAGGATCGTCAGAGTCACCTGCCGGCCGATGGGGAGCATGCCCACTCGCGCCCGGAGATCCGACGAGGACCGTACCGCTTCGCCGTCCATCGACATGATGACGTCACCCCGCTCGATCCCGGCTCGTCCTGCCGGTGAATCCGGCGAAACCTGGCTCACGAGCGCTCCCGCCCCTCGCGGAAGGTCCATCGCGTCGGCGAGATCGGGGGTGAGTGTCTGGACGAGCAGGCCCAGACGACCGCGGCGCACTTCCCCATGCTCGAGTAGCTGGCGCATCACGTTGCGCGCGATGTTGCTAGGCACCGCGAAGCCGATCCCGACATTGCTCCCGCTCGGCGCCAGAATGGCGGAATTGAGGCCGACCAATCGCCCCAGGCTGTCGACGAGCGCACCGCCGGAGTTTCCCGGATTGATCGATGCATCCGTCTGGATGAAGTCTTCGTAGCCCTCGGGAATCAGCCCGGTGCGGCCCAAAGCGCTCACGATCCCGGAGGTAACGGTCTGCCCCAAGCCGAAGGGGTTTCCAATCGCGACCACGAAATCGCCGACGCGCAGCCGATCACTGTCCGCGAAACGAATCTGGTCGAGGCCCGAAGCGTCGATGTCAAGCACCGCGACGTCGGTCTCGGGATCACTGCCGATTCGCCGCGCTACGAACCACCGGCCGTCCAGGAGGGTGACCCGGACTTCCTCGGCGTCTTCGATCACATGGTGGTTGGTCAGGATGTAGCCCGCCGCACCGTCGACGATGACGCCCGAGCCGGCACTCACGACTTCGCGGCCGGGGACCTCCTCCACATCTTCCGGAACTCCGAAGAAGCGCCGGAAGAACGGATCTCCGAGGAGCGGATTGTTGCTCTCCTGGACCCGGGAACGCACCGAGATGTTCACCACGGCGGGCGTAACCTGCTCGAGCATCGGCGCCAGGGTCAGCACGCCCCTGCGGTCCTCCTCGAAGGCGCCCACGACGCCCGACGAACCCGTCGGTAGAGCAACCGACCGAGGTGCAAGCGAACTCGGGGTCGAGGCGCAGCCACCGATCGAGGCCAGCAGGAAGCCCGCCAGCAAAGCGCCGACGGTTCCCCTCGTGTTCCGTCTCAGCATCCTGTCCCCAGCCCCGTCCAAGGGGCACCGCTACCAGAGGAGGAACTGCGGCTAAAGGTCTGCCCGCGCGGCGCCGTCGAACTCTCTGTGAGAGCACTCAACGAGTCCGTGGACCCTGAACAGTCGGATACCCTGCCCCGCCCGATCTTCCGCGCCAATACCGAGAGGTCCCGGGCGGAGTCGAACCACCGCCGGCGCCGTTCAAAGCAAAGCCGCACGGCCGGGTTTGGCCGCCGCCGCTCGGTCCGCCAGCGCTAGTGCAACGCCGTCGCAACTAGACCAGCGCCCGTCGCTTTTTGGGCCGGGTTGCTCCAACGCACGGCCGAGGCCGGCAGGTCCACGATGAATGCGGCCCCTCGGCCGGGAGCACTGTGCACGGTGACCTCGCCCCCCATCACTTCGGCGAGTTGACGAGCCATCGCAAGCCCGCGGCCGATCCCCTCGACGGAACCGGCGTCGACCTGCTCTGATGCCGTGAAGATCTGGTCCTGGCGCTCTCGCGGGATCCCGCCCCCGGTATCCGTCACGGTGAACCGACAACGATCGCCGTGCGGCGGCGCACCGATCGAAATCGCGCCCTCGGTGGGCGCTCGTGCGGCGTTCGTAACGAGGTTGTGCAGGATCTGACGAAGCCGAAGCCCATCGGTGATGATGGTCGCCCCGTTCCAGGCGACCTCGGCTCGCACCGGTTTGCCCCGGACCAGCAGGCGCGCGCCGCCCGCAACCTCCCCCAGGCGCGCAGCCAAGCCCCCAGACGGGGCGCGGTACAAGCGCCGCTTGAACGGAACCCCGGTCCAGCTATGAGAGAAGTATGCGCTTCTCATACGCCGAATCGATGTGCGACGTGACCCACTACGCACCCTTGGCACAGGCATGCGAAGAAACCGGATGGACCTCCTTCGTCGTGCCGGACAGCGTTTGCTACCCAAAAGAGTCGGACTCGAAGTACCCGTATACGCCCGACGGCAACCGGGAGTTCCTCGAGGACAAACCGTTCATCGAGCCGTTCGCCCTCATCCCGTGGCTCGGCGCCGTCACGAAGACCCTGCGCTTCACGACTTTCGTCGTGAAGCTCCCGATCCGACACCCGGTCCTCGTCGCGAAATCCATCTCGTCTATCGCCGCACTCACGAACAACCGCCTCGGTTTTGGCATCGGGCTCAGCCCCTGGCCCGACGACTTCCGCGTGATGGACGTCCAGTGGAAGGGCCGCGGCACACGCATGAACGAGATGATCGAAATCATCCGCGGCTTGAACGCCGGCGGATTCTTCGAGTTCCACGGCAAGTATTACGACCTAGAAGCGATCAAGATCTCGCCCACACCGACCGAACCGATCCCGATGCTGATCGGCGGACATTCGGAAGCGGCGCTCAAGCGAGCAGCGCGTCTGGGGGACGGTTGGATGCACGCCGGAGGCGACGCCGAAGAGATGCGCGGCTACCTGACCCGGCTGAAGGACCTGCGCCGCGAGCATGGCCGGGAAAATACGCCCTTCGAGGTCCACGTGATCTCTCTCGACGCGTACACTCTCGACGGGATCAAGCGGCTCGAAGACGAAGGCGTCACCGACGTCGTCGTAGGCTTCCGCGACGTCTACACGGGCGCGGACATCCCTCTTCAGGATAAGCTCGACGCGCTGCGGGGCTACGCCGACACCGTGATCGCGAAGGCCTGAACCCGGTCAGACGTTCAAGAAGTTGAGCGGCAACCCGCCGGTCGGCCACGTACTCTTCACCAGGCGTCCGCTGGAAGACAAAGTCACGTACGCCGTCCGTAGGCCTTCCCCGCCGAAGCAGATGTTGGTCGTCAGAGGGTCGTCGGTCGGGAAATGCTCGACGGTCGCACCGTCGGGCGAGATCCGCGTAATCCCGCCGTTGATGATCGTCGCCACGCAGACATGTCCGTCCGCGTCGACCGTCATCGAGTCGAAGAACTGGTAGCCCGAAACGCCGGCGAGGCATTCCTCCATCGGGAGCTGCCGCTCGAGCACGCCGGGCTCCTTCACGTGGTAGGCGAAGACCCGCCCCGGAACCGTCTCGGCCACGTAGAGTCGGGTTTCGTCGGGAGAGAGGCTGATTCCATTCGGCGTGTTCGCGGGAAAGACGATCTCGCGGACGAGGGAGCCGTCGGTCTTGGCGTAGAAGACCGCGCCTCGGTCCATCTGCCGCCCGTGCGACTTGCCGAGATCCGTGAAGTAGAAACCCCCTTCGCGATCGAAGACAATGTCGTTCGGGCCGCGCAGCGGGTTCCCGTCACACTCGGTGTACAGGACCTCAATCGCGCCGTCGTCCAGGCTCACCGCTTCGATCCGGCCGCCCGAGTAGTCGTCCGGCTGGTCTCCGGGGATCAGCATGTCGCCGACCCGATGCCAGGCGAAGCCGCCGTTGTTGCAGACGTAACAACGACCGTCCGGACCGATCGCGGCGCCGTTCGGTCCGCCCCCCGTTTCCGCGATGACCTCGATCTTGCCCTCGGGTGTCACACGACTGAGCGTGCCGCGCTCTATCTCGACAACGACGATGTCGCCGTTCGGCATGGCGATCGGGCCCTCGGGAAAACGAAGCCCGGAAACGATCTCTTCGAACTGCATAGGACGAACCCCTTTCGGGGCCTCGACCTATCGCGAAGCCGGGGTCGGGTCCAGGTTGCTCATCATCTTCTGCCAGCCGAGAACCCGGGCGAAGGCAGGGACATGCGAACCGAGCAGAAGCTGTTCGACCGAGAGCGACTCCTTCTCGTCAAACCAGGTACGGGCCAGACCATGAAGGGCGTCGTCCGCGGCCCCGGATTGGATCGCGGCGTCGATGCCGACGCGACGTTTTAGATACGGCTCTAGCTCACGGAACTGGTCCTGCCGGACCCGAGCTCGCGCGATCGCTCGACGCACCCGCTGTGCACTCGGTCGACCATCTTTCCCGACGAGAAAGTCGCGCACGGCCCTTCTCAGGATCTCCGGAATCAACTCGCGAACGCTGACGTCCGCCTGGTCGGGGAAGACCTCCCGAGCGACGGCAGCCAAGCTGGTGTCGGCCACGCCGGCCGCGATCGCGTCATACGGATTGAGCCTATCGTCGAGGACCTCAC
Source organism: Candidatus Binatia bacterium (assembly GCA_029243485.1). NCBI lineage: Bacteria > Candidatus Binatota > Binatia (SeqCode) > Binatia bacterium. Next base: position 108,855 of record JAQWRY010000079.1, read on the forward strand.
TGAACTCCTCGAACAACTGAAGCTGCTCGATCTTGTAACGAAGGAGATCGCGGATGGACGGATCATCGATGGCGAAGCGCAACTGCTCGGCCCGCACTTCGCTCCCGCTGAAGTGATCTTCGACGAAGTGCTGGAACCACGGGAGCGGCAAGCCGACGTGGGACGCGTCGTCCGGCGTGACGAGTTCGCCACGCAGCGGTGCGAACTCTCGCCAGCGCTTTCGCGCCGCCAGAGGCGCACGAAACCAGCTCCCGGAAGAGTTCCGGAGACCGGACGCGCCTGAACCTCGGGTCCACGCCATTACCCCTGCAGCCAATCAATGAGAGCGGCGCGGCGCAAGTCCCATCGAGCCCGGCCGAGGACCGGGCCGGCTCCGATTTGAACCCGGGGGACGGCCGACCGATATTCCCAAAGGAGCGCTCTCCTCGGGTGGCGAAGAATGCAGGATCGGTACTAAACGGAGGCGGCCTCGCCGCATTGGACGACACGTTCGGACGCGGCTTCGTACACGGGTTTTTCGACGTCTTCGTAGGCGCCAGTGCCGGTTCCATCGTGGCGAGTCTCACCGTCGAACCGCTCCGCGAGTAGATGTCGATGGTCCTCGGAACCGACGAAACAGCGCTCGTGTACTTCAAGCACGAGGACGCCGGTGCTGGTCCGAAGATGGCGGCCGACTTCCTCGATTTGGTCGGTGCACCGGCGAAGCGTGCGCCAGCCGCGTCCGCTCGCGGGAAGAAGCCCGCGAGCAAGAAGCGACCGCGCAGGAGCGCAAAACCGGCTGAAGACAGACCTACTCGGTCATGTCCTTGATCTTCTGATCGAGCTCGATCTGGGCATCGTTCTTCGGCGGCGGCGGGACCATGATCTTGGTCATGTCGCCGTCGACCTTGATCTTACCCGACATGAAGGCCTGCATCGCGGCGGCCTGGTCGCCCATCACGACGAGCGCGCGAGCGGTCTCGTAGTCGGTCGTGATCGTGACTTCGGGATTCTCGAGATGTCCGCGCCCGACAATCGGATTCCCCTGCGTGGTGTCGGTGTGCATCTGCACCGCGCCGTCGCCGAACGGAACCCCGCTCACGTTCTGATTCAGGCGCATCTTCACGGCGGGCGCCGGCACCTTGTCTGCGTACTCCTCGTTCAGCGCGATCAGCGTGTCGAGCCATCCGTCCGAAAGAAATGCGTGCTTGGCCATGGTTCTCCTCCGTAGTTTGCGACCCCGGCTGAGATCCGCCGGAACTCCCCTCGTTTACTGCGCCCCGGCCCCCCGCGCCAGTTCTCCTCAGGACGGACCCGCCCGTCCCGTCGCACGGGCGGCCCACCGGTCCGAAAGCACCCCGATCGACGCCACCGGGCGACATGGACAGCGGGGCGCGTTTCCCCGATATTCCCGCCTGTGGGACACCCCCCCGAAATCCTCACGTTCGGCTGCCGGCTGAACGCGTACGAGAGCGAGGTCATCCGCAACCTCGCCCAAGGCGCGGACGACGACCTTGTGGTCGTGAATACCTGCGCCGTCACCAACGAGGCCGAGCGCCACGCACGCCAAGCGATTCGACGCACGCGACGAGAGCGCCCCCATGCACGAATCGTCGTGACGGGCTGCGCCGCTCAGATCTGGCCGGACCGATTCGCCGAAATGCCCGAGGTGGACCAGGTCCTCGGCAACCGGGAGAAGATGGAGGCATCCAGCTGGACCGCCGAGGCCAATCACGTGGCTCGGGTCCGGGTGAGCAACATTGCCGAGGTCAACGAAACGGCCTCGCACCTGATCGGCGGATTCGAAACGCACACCCGCGCGTTCGTCCAGGTTCAGAACGGATGCGATCATCGCTGCACCTTCTGCATCATTCCGTACGGCCGCGGCCCGTCGCGATCGATTCCCCCGGAACGGGTGATCGAGCAAGTGCGCCTCCTCGTCGGATCCGGCGTCGGCGAGGTCGTCTTGAGCGGCGTCGACCTGACCGCCTACGGGGCCGACCTTCCCGCACACCCACCTCTCGGCACGCTCGTCCAGCGCCTCCTGCGAGAGGTGCCGGAGCTTCGCCGGCTGCGGCTGTCGTCCCTCGACCCCGTCGAGATCGACGACGACCTCTGGTCCGTGCTCAGTGAAGAACCCCGCCTCATGCCGCATCTCCACCTGAGCCTCCAGGCCGGCGACGACGTGATCCTCAAGAGAATGAAGCGTCGCCACCTGCGCGATGACGTGCGGGCGGTGACCGAGCGCGCACGCCGCCTCCGTCCCGACGTCGTCTTCGGCGCCGATCTGATCGCGGGCTTCCCCACCGAGACCGAGCAGATGTTCGACCAGACCCTCGAGCTCGTCGAGGAGCTCGGGCTGGTCTACCTCCACGTCTTCCCCTACTCCGCACGACCCGAAACCCCCGCAGCGCGCATGCCACAGCTTCCCAAGACCGTCCGTAAGGTCCGCGCGGCACGCCTCCGCGCCATCGGGGCCCACGCCCACCAACGACTGCTGGAAACGAAGCTCGGGCGAGAGCACGAGGTTCTGATGGAAGCGGGCAACGTCGGCCGCACTCGCGACTTCGCTCGCATCCGCATTCCCGAGGGCGCCATCGCGGGGAGCTTCCTCCGGGTTCACGCCGACGACATCGACGACGAAACATTGGTCGGACATCGACTCGGCGATGACCGCCCACGCGCTTTCGCCTGATCCACACGCAACGCAAAGGAGACGCATATGTACGACCTACAGACCATCGAGGCCATCAAGCGACTGAAGTACAAGTACATGCGTTGTCTCGATCAGAAGCGATGGGACGAGATGGCCGAGTGCTTCACCGAAGACGCCACCGCCGCGTATAGCGGCGGCAAGTACTCCTTCGAGGGACGAGACGCCATCATCGCCTTCTTCAAGGAGTCGATGGGGAGCCCGAAGGTTCTCTCGAGCCATCGCGTCCACCACCCCGAGATCGACGTCACGAGCGACGCGACCGCCCGTGCAGAATGGGGCTTGGAAGATGTCTTCATCAACGAGGAGATGGGCATCACGGTCCGCGGCGCGGCGTACTACAAGGACGAGTACGTGAAGGTCGGCGACACGTGGAAGATCAAGCACACCGGCTACGAGCGCGCGTATGAAGAGATGGAGTCCCGCAAGGACATGTCGTGGCTCTCGATCACACAGCGCTTCGGCCAGGCGGATTAACGGGAGCCTCACATGAGCACGATGCGATTCAACCACATGGAACTCACGTTCCCGGTCGGGGAACTCGACGACACCAAGAAGGACGAGATCCGAACTTTCTACGATGAGATTCTCGGGTGGAAGTCGCTGGACGTCCCGATCCTCGGCCAGCAAGGGTTGCTCCTCCAGGTCGACGATACCGTGAGCCAGTTCATTCTCCTGATGGAAAGCCCGAACCCCATCCGCTCTCCCGGCTACGATCACCTGGGCCTCTTGATGGAGGACCGCGGCGAGGTCGATGAACTGCTCGAAAAGTGTCGAACGTTCCAGAAGCGCGACGACCGCGTCCAGATCAAGGAATACAAGGACCTCGACCAGGGCGCCGTCGTCGTGCACGCGTTCTACGTCAAGTATCTCCTGCCGATCTGGTTCGACATCCAGAACATGGAGTGGCAGGCCGGAGCAGAGCCCCAGAAGACCTGGAAGTATGCCTGACGCGAGCCCCACGGCGCGCAACACAGCGGGCGCCGCACGGCGCCGGGCCTCAAGCTAGCGCCTCATTCCTCCGATGACTTCGTCCAGGGAGCACACTCGGCCAGGTCGGCTCGGGAACCGCTTCCGTTGGAGGCTGGGATGGGACGAACGGTTGCGGCTCTGAGCTTCTCGATGATGTTGACCTGTTGCGCGGCGGACGCGGCATCGGCCGACGATGAGCTGAACGGCGCGGGTACGGCACAGGCGGTCCAACAGGCCATCCTCTCGAAACCCGGCGGTGCCGACTCGGTGATGTCCCTGCAGAACGACCCGAACGTAAAGAGCCTCCTTCAGGACGAGGGAGTGATGCGGGCCGTACGCTCCGGAAACTTCGCGGCACTCGCGCAGGACCGACGTGTCGAGGCGCTCATGCGCAACCCGACGGTCCGCGCCCTCGCCGGCGACCTGCAGCCCTAGCGAGCCGACTCAGGAAGACGGTAGCGCAACTCGCCTGAAGGGGCGCTCCCGTCGTTTCGGGGTCGAAGCCGCGCTCAGTCGAACGGGTCGATAGCCCCCGGGGCTGCTGAGCTGACTGGCAACCCATGGGCATTCTCCCGTGCGCACCAGGCCTCCCGAGGCCGCCATCGGCCGGATCAGGGGCGCTTCGTTTGGGTGTCGCACACCCGGACACCAGGGAGCAAAGTTTCCCGGCAGGTAGAAGAGGTACTCGACCGGCGCTCCGGTCGGGGCCCGACGCGGCCAGGCATCTCGCAAGGCGCTCCGCACGTTCCCTGCACCTGACCGTCCGCCACCCCGAATCCACGCCACACGCGAGGCCACCGGCCGTTGACAGGTTTGGCAGAGTATCCGTAGTCTCCACAGGAGTGCGCGCGACGTCCACGCGGCCCCCTCTGCCCAGGAGCTCTTTAAAACAATGTCCACCTTCGATCGCGTTCGCGCGCTTCATTTGAGCCTTGCCGTCCTCGTTCTGGTTTCTGCCTGCGGCAGCGACGGGACGTCCGCACCGACGCAGAGCCCGTCACCACAACCGACGACGACACCCGAGCCGGCCCCGGTGGCCGACTTCGATGTGACCGGAAGCGTCGAGCAGGTGTACCTCGTTGGCGCCACGCCGGGAACGGAGTTGCAGCTCGTCGACGCCGACGGCAGCGTCGTGCAGACGGGCACCGCGGACGACAACGGCACATTGATCTATCGCCACGTCGCGGCAGCCGCCGGCTACCGTGTGGAGGCCGCTGACGGGAGCAGCTCCCCCGCGTTCGAAGTGAAGACGGCAGACGACGTTCCGTCGCAGGATTTCTACTCCTCGCAAGAGATCAACGCCGGATACGGCTATCTCGAAACGCGCGACGGCACTCTTCTCGCCTACAACGTGATGCTCCCGGGCGATCCGGAAGACGGTCCGTATCCGACGGTCGTAGAGTACTCTGGTTACGACCCCGCCAACCTGGACGCGCCGCAGCCCAGTTCACTCATCGCCAGCGTGCTCGGCTACGCCGTCGTCGGCGTGAACATGCGCGGCACGGGCTGCTCGGGCGGCACGTTCGAGTTCTTCGAAACGCTGCAAACGACCGACGGGTATGATGCGATCGAAGCGATCGCCGCGCAGCCGTGGGTGATGGACAACGAAGTCGGCATGGTCGGCCTCTCGTACCCCGGGATCAGTCAGCTGTTCGTCGCGTGGCGTCAGCCGCCGAGCTTGATCGCGATCGCACCTCTTTCGGTCGTCTCCGACACGGGCCGCGGGACGCTGCGCCCTGGCGGCATTCTCAACAACGGCTTTGCAATCTCGTGGTCCGAAGATCGTCGCCGCGACGCGATGGTCGGCGGCCAGGGGTGGTCCCAGAAGCGCCTGGACGAGGGTGACCAGGTCTGCATCGACAACATGCTCCTTCGCGGGCAGACCCCCGATATCCTCCAGATCATCGCCGAGAACGAGTTCTACGTGCCCGCCGTCGCCGATCCGGTCTCACCGGTCACGTTCGTCGACAAGATCCAGGTGCCGACCTACCTCGCTGGCGCGTTTAACGACGAGCAGACCGGCGGCTACTTCGCCAACATGGTGGCCAACTTCACGGGCACCGATCAGGCCCGCTTCACGATGGTCAACGGAGCGCACACCGACCCGTTCGGCCCGGAGGTGTTCAGTCGCTGGATGGAGTTCCTAGACCTCTACGTGGGCAAAAAGATCCCAGCGCGCCCTGGATCCGAGGACTTGATCCTCGACGTTCTGCGCAATGACATCTTCCGGGTCGAAGCGTTGCCGATCGAAGCGGAACGCTACGACGGCGTCGCAACGTACGAGGAAGCCCTCGCCCAGTGGGAGGCCGAGCCTCGGGTTCGCATCCTGTTCGACAACGGCGCGGGCGACCCCGCGGTACCCGGTGCGCCCTACCCCGGATTCGAGATGGGGTTCAAGACCTGGCCGGCGCCCGAAATGGAGCCGACAACCTGGTACTTTGGCGCAGGCGGCGCCCTCACCGAAAGCGCTCCCAGCGGCGCCGACGGAGCCGACAGCTTCGTGTACGACGCGACACTCGCCCAGAAGACAACTCTCTCGTCGGGAAGCTCCTGGGAGGCGCTGCCGGCCTACGAATGGGCCTACCGCGACGAGGGGACCTTCTTGTCCTACACGAGCGCGCCCCTGGCTGACGACGTCGTGATGGCCGGCTCCGGCAGTGCCGACCTCTGGCTGATGTCCGATGCGGCCGACACCGACATCCAGGTGAGCCTCACCGAGGTCCGCCCGGACGGCGTCGAGTACTTCATCCAGAACGGATGGCTGCGTGCCAGCCGCCGGCACCTCGACGCTGCCGCGTCGACGGACATCCGACCCGTCTCGACCCACCTGCTCAAGGACGCCAAGAACCTCCCGGGTGGCGAGTTCTCCCTGGTGCGAGTGGAGATCTTCCCGTTCGCGCACCCTTTCCGGGCCGGTTCTCAGATCCGACTCTATGTCGAAGCCCCAGGCGCCACGCGAACGGAATGGCGCTGGGAAGCCCTCGAATTCGATGGCGAAGTCGTGAACACCGTCGCCCGCGTATCGGGCATGGCATCCAGCGTCGTTCTGCCCGTCATCCCCGACGTCGAGATCCCGACCCCCCTCCCCGCGTGCCCCAGCCTCCGGGGCCTGATGTGTCGCATCGCCCAATAAACCGAACCAACGACTGGCCTTGCACGAATGCAAGGAATTTTCTCGCTTGTCCGGTCCGAGACGGCCGTGTTAGCTCCTAGAAATACTGAACTTTTATGGCCGACTTTCGTCGGCTCATCATTGGACGAGCCCAGACCGAAAAATGCCTTCCTCTTCGTAACCCTCAATATCCTGACATGGCTCGCCACCGGAGGGATTAAGTGCCTCGGTTGAACGGAATTATCTTCGGAACAGGACTGCTAGTTGCGACATCGTTCGCGACACCGGCCGGCGCGGTCTCCATCCCGGCAGACTTTTGCTCGGGCGATCCATGCACGATCACCGGCACCGTGAACGCGGACGCCGGATCGGTCGTTGACTTCGGTGCGCGCTCGCTCGTGTTCGGGCCGAGCGCTCGCGTCGTTGTCGGAGCCGGTGCACTCCCGCGGGTACTCACGCTGATCGCAGAAGACATCAGCATGGCTGCCGGCTCCGAGATCCGCGGCTTCGACGCGGACAGGGCCGTCGTCACCCTCCAGTCCACCGTCGGCTCGGTCACCATGGCCTCCTCCGGTTCCAACCGTGCCGAGATCAACGTGAAAGCCGACACCATCGACGGCGGTAGCATCACCATCACCTCTGCGGCCGACGCCATCATCGGCGGGCGCCTCACCGCGAGCGCGCAGGGCGAAGACGCGTCCGCCGGAAACATCGAAGTCACCGCAGCCGGCATGGTCGTGATTTCTGAGGAAATCACGACCAAGGGCAGCGGCCTGTTCGCAGGCGGCGGCGACATCTCGGTCACCGCAGGCGGCGACATCACTGCCACCAACAAGGTCTTCGCCGAGGGTTCCGACTTCGGCGGCGGCGACGTGACCTTCGAGACGACCAGCGGCAGCATCTCCATCTCCGAGCTCGTTTCGAACAACGGCGGCAACCCCGACGGTGAAGCCGGCGAGTACACCTTCGATGCACCGCTCGGTGACTTTCATCTAACCGCGACGGGCGAGATCCGCGGCAAAGGTGGCGCCGGCGCCGACGACGACTGCGGAGACGGTGCGTCGACGTTCATCACGGTCGGCGGAAGCGTCAGCATCGACGGTCTCGTAGACATCCCCGGCGGCTTCCAGTGCTTCGGCGGCGACTTCACCGTGGCAGCCGGAATCGACTTCATCCAGAACGGCAGCGGCAAGATCTCGACTGCAACGGGCGGCGGCTTCGGCGCCGGTGGGGTCGTGGAGATCTCGGCCACCCACAGCGCGACACTCCGCAAGGTCGATGCCTCCTCCGCCGGCTTCGGCGGCGACATCGACGTGACCACCGGCCTGTTCATCGAGGCGTTCGACAAGCTGAACTCGAAGGCAACGGGCGCCGAAGGCGTCGGCGGCCGGATCTCACTCATCTCCTGCTCGGTCGACGTAGTCTCGCCGGACGGAGAGCTCGACTCCCGCGGACCGTATGTGTTCCCGGGCTTCGGCAAGAACCTCATCAAGGTCAGTGGCGCCAGCACGATCTCGGGCGACATGTTAGCCGCGACCGAGAACGAGATCCGATATCTCTTCGCCGCTCCTACGGTGACCGGCTCGATCGACCCAGCCGCGATCATCACTCTCGACCAGCTGCTCCTCCCCTGCGAGAACACGTGCGGCGATGAGAGCGTCGAGTCACCCGAAATCTGTGACGACGGAAACATTTCCGGTTGTGACGGCTGCTCCTCGGACTGCTCGCGCGTCGACGATGTCTGCGGCGATGGCATCAAGGAGTGCGGCGAGCAGTGCGACGACGGCAACGCTACTCCCGGCGACGGCTGTGAGAACGACTGCACGCCGACCGGACAGGAAGAGAGCGGCGTGCTCATCGAGAGCAGCGGCAAGAAGGTTGGCTGTCAGGCCCAGTGGCTCCTGCAGATCAGCGATCCCGACACCGACAAAAAGGGCAAGCCCGCGGCCAAGCAGGTTTGCACCGACGGTGACACGCGGTGTGACGCCGACGGCGTCACGAACAGCTCTTGCTCGTTCCTCATATCGCCCTGCTTGAACATCCCGGACGACGATCTCCCCGAGTGCAATCCGTCGCGCCGCGTCGACCGCATCATCCTCAAGAAGCCTCTCCCGGGCTCGAACAGCGCCCAGGATGATGCAAACGCGCAAGCCGTGGTCGCGAGCCTACTCACGCTCGGCACAACGGTGGAAGCCGACGGCGCCGTGCTCTCAAGCGGTGGTCCCGTCTCGGGCGCGACCGTCTGCGGACCCGCGGTCGAAGTTGAGATCCCGTTCACTGGCAAATCCGGCAAGAAGACCTTCAAGCTCCGCACCGAGAACGAAGTCGGCCAGACTCTCAAGAAGGCCCAGGTCCAACTCAAGTGCGAGCGCAACGACGCGGTCTGCGGCAACTCGGTCCTCGAAGTGGGTGAGGCCTGCGACGACGGCAACATCACGAGCTGCGATGGTTGCTCGAGCTGCCAGGCCGAGATCTGCGGCAACGGAACGGTCGAGTGCACCGAGCAGTGCGACGAAGGCCTCCTCAATGGGACCGAGGGCAGTGCGTGCAACGCGACCTGCGAGATCCTCGCTCCGGACCTTCGCATCCCCGGCGGTGGCTCCAAAAAGACCGACTGCATGTGGCAGTGGTCGATGGAGATCGGCGCCGGTGATCTGAAAGTCGACAAGAAGGGCAACGCCCGCAACAAGCAGACCTGCCGCGACGGCAACCCTCAGTGCGACCTGGACCCCGCCCCCGGCAACTGCCGCGTGCGGGTCTTCGGCTGCGCAGCCGCTAAGAACGACGCAATTTCCTGCCTGGCGCAGTCCGTCGACAGCCTCGACATCAAGCGCCCGAAGGTGAACGCCAAGACGGGCTGGGAGATCGCCGCACGCGCGACAATGGACACGGCCCTCGGGGACATGCCGTTCCCGCTGGCCGCCGGAGAGGTCTGCTCCAGCGCCATGGACATCGACATCCCCCAGGGCGAGAAGCTCCGCGTGTCCGTGAAAGCCTTCGGCGTCAAGAAGGACGGCGACTCGCTGAAGATCGACTGCGAGTAGCCAAGAGGCGAGGGCCACTACGGCCCCTGCCTTGCGGCCCCACATAGAGACGTTCCTCCCCGCCCGGGCCTCGAAAGAGTCCCGGGCGGTCTTTTTTGTGCATTGCCCGGCTACCGCCCGGGAGGGCATATTCCCGTTAGAAGTATCGACGGACCACCCTACATCATCCGCTCTCCGAGCCGTGGCCTGGCCTCGGGAGCCCCTCATCTGTCGGCCCCATCTCCTCCGTTCTCCTGGGTGGTCCATGAACCAATGAACCGAGGAAGTGCCGACAGCGGGACCCGTTTCGCCTCCGGCACCACTGAATTTCGCCGCAAGGAGAAACCGCACCGATGAATGTGAAGACTTTTGCGCCGGCCGCACTCGCTGCCTCACTGGCGCTCCTAGCCAACGCCCCCATTGCCTCCGCCGGACTCGACGCGGGCCTCTGGCCGATGTTCCAGCACGATCCGCAGCACTCGGGTCGCACGACGGTGAACGGCCCTCAGGGCCCCGCTCCGCAGCTCGTTTGGGAGTTCCGGGGAGACTCGCGCTTCCGCGCCGCGGTCGTGGTCGACGTGAACGGAACCATCTACGCGCCCAACGGTAAGCGACCGCTGACCGCAATCGACCCAAACACCGGACTCGAGCTCTGGTCGGCAAACGTGCTGCCGGTTGCCGGCAAGTCGAAAGTGGGTCTCGCGGATCGCTCGCAGCCTGCCGTCTCTGACGACGGCCGGATTTTCCAGGGCGCGCGCGACAACAACCTCTGGGTGACCGAGACAGGCACGGGCGCCGGCGACACCGCGGGCGAGATCTCCTGGACGTTCCACATCCCCCACGACGGCGACGTCACCACGTCTCCGACGATCGCCTCGGACGGCACGGTCTACATGGGCTCGGAGGCCCTGGGGTCGGGCTGGTTCTACGCGATGAATGCCGACGGCACCTTCAAGTGGCCCAACAGCGCGAACGTGCAGGACGGCAAGGTCGTTCTCGGCGGGAGCCTGAAGAACGTCTCTGCGGCTCTCACACCGGACGAGTCGATCGTGTTCGTGTCGATCAAGACAGAAGCGATCGCCCTCAACGCCGCGGACGGCAGCGAGCGCTGGCGCAACGTCACCGCCTCTAAGGGCTTTGGCAGCCGGACGCCCAACTACAGCCCGGTCGTCTCCGCCGACGGCTCTACGGTCTACTTCAACTCCAAAGACGGCCTGTGGGCCTTCGACACGGACACCGGCGCCACGGTCTGGCCGACGCCCTTCGTGCCACCCCATCCCGGCGGCAAGAAGCGCGAAGCGCTGAAATCCGCTCCCGCGCTGGGCGCGGACGGCACTATCTACATCGGAGCCTCGAAATCGAAGAAATCCAGCCACTTCTACGCGCTGGACCCCGCCGACGGCAGCATCAAATGGGCCCACGAGCACACGGACAAGGGGCAATACATCAACGCCCAGGCCGTGATCGGAGCCGACGGCACTGTCTATACGGGCTTCGGCAAAATGCTCTACGCCTTCGAGGGCAATGGCGATGGCGTGGGCGGAAGCTCCATCAAATGGAACATTTTCGTGCCAGGAAAGTTCGATGCCGGCCCGATCATCGGCGCCGCCGGAACAATCTACGTCGGAGTGAGTAAAAGGCTGTACAAAGTGACCGACTAGCTGGCATTTTGTACTCTTCACTTCCGCGGGGCCGGTCGGGACCAGCACTGCGGGAGACCGAAGTCTTCGGGGGACGACTTCGGACACTCATCCAACAGCCCGACCCCAATACAGGAGCCCGCACCATGAACCTCAAAAAAGCTCTCTCCACCGCCCTCTCCCCCCTCGCCGTCTGCGCCATGCTCGGCTTCACGGGAACGGATGCGGCGGCCGGCCTCGCGACCTCCCCGTGGCCCATGTTCCAGCACGACGCGCAACACTCTGGCCGCACGGACGTGAGCGGGCCTCAGGGTCCCGTTCCGAACATCGCCTGGTTCAAGAAGACACGCTCGCGCCTACGCGCTTCGGTTGCAGTCGGACCGACCGGTACCGTCTTCGTTCCCAATGGGAAGAACCCGCTCTCGGCTTTCGACGGAACCACCGGCGTCGAACTCTGGCAGTCGTCGAACCATAATGGCGGACACGCGGATCGCTCGGGCCCCGCGGTCAACGACGTGGGCGTCGTCTATCAGGGCGCACGCGACAACGACCTGTGGGCGTGTGACACGACCACCGGAAACGTGAACTGGCGCTACCACATTCCCCACGACGGCGACGTCACGACGCCCCCGACGATTGGGAGCGACGGAACGATCTACATGGGCTCCGAAGCACTCGGCTCCGGCTGGGTGTATGCGATGACGCCGGCCGGCGCGCCAAAGTGGCCGGTGGGCGGAAACGTCGTCGACGATGGTCACGTCGTCCTGAGGGGCAGCTTCAAGAACGCCTCGCCGTGCCTCAGCCATGACGAGCTCACCCTGTACCTCTCGGTCAAGGACGAAGCGATTGCGCTCGACTCCGCCACGGGCGCCGAGCTCTGGCGCGTCGAGATCGCCGGCAAGGGCTTCGGCAGCCGCCACCCGAACTACGCCGCCACAATGTCGAACGACGACACGCAGGTCTACTACCAGTCGAAGTCCGGCCTGTGGGCCCTCGACCCGGCGACCGGCGACGCGCTCTGGCTCTTCGTTCCTGAGAACAAGCAGGAGCTAAAGTCCGCCGTTGCCATCGGCGCGGACGGCACGATCTACATCGGCGCATCGAAGAAAAAGTCCTCGCACTTCTACGCACTCGACCCGGTCGACGGCAGCATCAAATGGAAGCACGTTCACTCGACGAAGGGGCGGTACTCGAACAACCAGGCCGCGGTCGGGGCCGACGGGAAGATCTACGTCGGGTTCGGCAAAGCCGTGTTCGCGTTCGAAGAGGGCGGCGACGGCCTCGGTGGCAGTGACCTCGCCTGGTCGATGCCCCTCCCCGGCAGGATCGACGCCGGTGTCATCATCGGCGGCCCAGGCGTCCTGTACGTCGGCGCCGGCAAGAACCTCTGGAAGCTCACGGACTAATCGCCGAGCGGCGCTAGAGGGGCAGACAGGCCTCTCTAGCGCCCCGCTCGTCTCAGCCGGGCGGGTCCGTTAGCCTGGTGAGTCTCCATGAGCACCCCTGAACAGGGCGCTCTCGTGCGGGCACGTCGGCTCGTCAGCGAGATGCGCGGGTACCGCTGGAATCGAGGCAACCATATCTCGACCGAGGCCCCGATTATCATCGGCGGCTGCGGACGGAGCGGAACGACCCTGATGCGGGTGATCCTCGATTCGCACTCGCAAATCGCCTGTGGACCCGAATCGAACGTCTTCCCGTCGCCCAACAAGCTGAACGCGGGAAGCCCCGGCGCAGAGAAGCTCGCCAAGAAGTTCGATCTCTCGTCGACTGACATGAGAACCCTGCTGAAAAGTTCGTCGACGCGCGCCGAGTTCGCCGAGCGTTTCTTCGATGCCTACCGCAAGCAGGCCGGCAAACCGCTCTGGGCCGACAAGACCCCGCGCAACATCCAGGTGATGCCCTACATCCTCGAGCACTTCCCGAAGGCACGCTTCGTTCACGTCGTTCGCGACGGGCGCGACGTCGCGTGCTCGCTCCGAACGCATCCCCGCCACCGCGTGATCGACGGCCAGATCGTGAAGCTCGACACCTGGAACCCGATCGAAGACTGCGTCGGTCGCTGGGTGAAGGACGTGGGCGATGGCCTCACCTACCGTGGAGACCCTCGCTACTACGAGCTCAAGTACGAAGACCTCGTGACGAGCACCGAAGACACCCTGCAAGGGCTTTTCACCTTCCTGCAGCTTCCGTGGGAGTCCGCCGTGATGAGCTTTCACGAGGTGCAGTCGGCCTCGCGCGACCCCGTGAAGTTCGCGCAGAACCCCGAAGCGACGAAACCCCTGCAGAGCTCCTCGATCGGAAGGTGGCGCAAAGACCTGAGCCAAGACGACCTCGCGTACGTGATGCGCGAAGCCGGCGCCCTTCTCGCCAAGCTCGACTACACCGGGGAGACCACCTCGGACACCTCGCACCCGACCGCCTGACCTCTTCATGCTCGAGAAGTTCCGCACCCTCCTTGGCCACACTCTGATCTACGGCCTCGGGAACTATGGCATCAAGGTGATCGGCTTCCTGCTGATCCCGCTGTACACCCGTTTTCTCACGACGGGCGACTACGGCGTCATGGCGCTGGTCTCGATCTACACCCAGGCCCTCTTCATTCTGGTGAATATGGGCCAGAGCACGTCTCTGTTCCGGTTCTACTACGACCACGATACCCAGGAGGGCCGCGCCAAAGTCATCTCGTCCTCCCTTTGGATCCTGATCCTCTTCTCGCTGCCGATCGCGGCCGTCCCGCTGCTAGCGTCCGAGATGATCTCGGGGTGGATCCTCGACGACCCGGCCTACTGGTTCCTGATCACCATCGCGACGGGAACGGTGCTCTGCAAAGTCCTTTTGCGCATGCCGTTCCAAATGATGCGCGCGGCCGACGAGAGCAAGAAGTACGCGAAGTGGTCGATCGTGCGGAACGGCCTTACGACTTTCATCGCCGTCGTCCTCGTCGCCTTCTTCTACATGAAGGCGACCGGAGTGGTCCTCGCGCAATTCGTCGGCGAGTTCACGATGTGTCTGGTGCTCACCTGGCCGGCACTCCGTGCCCTCAAGGCCGGATTTCACTGGCAGGGCATCAAGGACCAACTGAAGTACGGCCTTCCGCTCGTGCCGGCCGGCGCTGCCGCGTTCATCCTCGACCTCACGGACCGCTGGTTCATCAAGGAGTACTACTCGGTCGACGAGGTCGGGATCTACGCGCTCGGCTACCGCTTCGGCGAGATCATGACGTTCGTAGTCACGGCCTTCCAGCTGTCGTGGCCGCAGTTCATCTTCCGAAACCAGAAAGAGGAAAACGCACCCCAACTCTACGCGCAAATGGCGACGTACTACATCGCCTTCCTGCTGTTCCTGTGGGTGGGCCTTTCCGCTTTCAGCCACGACCTGATCCACATCATGGCCACACCAGCCTTCTACGCCGCGGCAACCGTCGTCCCGATCATCGGCTTTGCGCTCGTCCTCGACGGCATGACCTTCATGGTGAAGGTCGGCATTCTCATCACGAAGAAAACCTACTTCCGGACGATCACGATCTTCATCGCCGCGTCGGTCAACATCGGCCTCAACTACCTGTTCATCCCGACGTACGGCATGGTGGGTGCCGCGTGGGCGACGCTGGGCGGGTTCTTCGTCCAGGTGATCCTCACGCTGCTGTTCTCCCAGCGGCTGTACTACGTGCCGTTCCCGTGGGTGAAGATCGCGTGGATCATGGGAGGCGGCCTCGTGACGTTCTTCCTCGCGACCTCGATTCAGTTCGACTCGCTCATCGCGTCGATGGCGTTCAAGTCGGCGGTGATGCCGCTCTATCCGATCGCCCTCCTCGCGAGCGGCCTGTTCGCCCCCCAAGACATCGATAGCGGTCTCACATTCGTGGGCGAGAAGATCCCGAAGGCGAAGCCGGTGTTCGAGAAACTCCGCCCACTCGTGAAGTACATCCCGGGCGAGTAAGAGCACTCAATCGGCCGGGACACGCACCTCGCAATCTGCGTCGAGCACCGCCGCTTCCGGCCCAATCGCCCTCGCCTCGCAGGTGGGGAAGTCCTCGGCAGACAGAGTTCCCGCCGGGCAATCGAGGACGATCCGCAACTTTACCTCTCGAGCGGATGGATCTGCGAACGCAACCCGGAGGACTCCGTCCTGGTCGTTCGCGGTGTGCACGGCTCCTGCGCGAAGCGCCTGCCACGAGAACCAGACGGCTCTGCGAGCATCCGTGCGCCGGCTGTCCGGTAGCCCTCGGAGAATTGGTGGGCCCCGGGAGGGGCGTCACCGTGGGCGACGGAGTCCGTGACGGCGGGGGTATGGGTCGGACCCGCGGGAGGTTTCGTGGTTGTCGTCGCTTGCATCGAGAGCGGACTGGGTGCCGATGGAGAGAGCGTAGCCCCCAGCCAGTCGATGAGCGCACGGATGCCGCCGGCACTCACAGATTCAATATCGCTCTTACCTAGGAGACATAGTCTCGCGCCCTCACATCCCGAAGGGACCTCGAGTTGAAGTCAATCGCGAAGCCAGGTCTCCTGGATTGTCGGCATCCTACTTACAGTGGCGGGGGGGCGACGAAACGAATCCTCTCGACGCACACGAGTGCCAGCGCGCAACCTGACCCTCTTTCAAGGGCTGTTGCATCGTCCGCGGTTCGTCTGGGTACATCGACGAGACCCATTCGCCGTAGCCGTTGAAGATCGGCGTCGGGAAGATCTCCCTGGGCTTCGTGCCGAGCCAGCAGGCGTGGCCCTGATCCCAACGTGGATGCGGAATCTTCGGGTCCACGTTCGGCGAGAAGCCGTACGCGTAACCGTAGGGAGGAACGGACCAGAAGGTCGGTGGCTGGCGCTTCATGAGCTGAATCGACACGACCGATTTCGCGCCCTTGTAACCGTACTTACAGGGCAGGACCATTCGGGCCGGCGCGCCGTTTTGTTTGAGAAGTGGGTGGCCGTACATCCCGGTCGCGACGAAGGCGAGTGGGTTCGTCTCCTCATCGATGCGCAGCACTGACGAACCGAACGAACTTGGCGTCGGACGTCGGCTCGACGCGCTCGAGGAGCTTCGCGAGCGGCACCCCAACCCACGGCACGTTCATCACCCAACGTTCCACGCACCGAAACGCGTACAGCCGTTCCTCCAGACCGATCGCGTTGATCGCGTCGAGATCGAACGTCGTGGGCTTGTTGCACTCACCACTCACCTCGACCGCCCAGGGCTCGACTTCAAAGTCATTCGTGAGCGGGCAAACGAAGCCCCCCTCCCCAAGCAGGAACTCGTAGAAGTTGTTGTGGGACCCCGCTTCCTTCTCGGCGATCGTCTTCTGGAGCTGATCCCTCGGGAGGGGGAAGGCCGCGCTCTTCTCGATCTTCGTGCCCACGGGGTACTTGAAGGGCGGCCGCAGGAAATCTGGCGCGGACGTTTCCGCGTTTGCCCACCGCGCGCCCAAGCCAAGCAGCGGCGGCGCGGCGCCCGCCCGCCCGAAGCACATCCCGCCGCCCTACGAACACCTCGAACGGTGTGATCCACGGGGCTGTTCCTCGGCCGGGAAATCGAACTTGCTCATCTCGGTTCCTCCCGGCCCGAGTCGGTCCGAACGTTCAGGCGTTTACGAGAGGAGCGACTTCCCGCATGAACAATTCGAGCTGATCCACCTGCTCGTGGACCGAACGGGCGCGAAGGCGGACGCCCATGTGATTCACGCCGAGGGCCTTCGCTGCGCGGAGCGGCTCGGCGAGTTCTTCTCCGCTCCCACTGATCGAGCCTTCCGGCAGATCCCACGTCGGCTTGCCAACGTACATCCAGGGCGAGTTCTGGCCGATCTCGATCGGGGCATCGCCGCGCGTCTCCGCCCGGTGCCCGCGAAGCATCTCGATCGCGCCGGCCATGCCCATCTCAGGTGGGCCCTGCGGAAGCCAGCCGTCGCCTCGCTCGGCGGCACGCCGGATCGCCGCCTTGCTCGAACCACCGACCCAGATCGGGGGGCGAGGCCTCTGCACCGGTCGAGGCTTCATACCGACATCGGAGAACTTGAACGCCGGCCCCTCGTGGCTCGGGTATTCTTCCCGGAACGCCTCAGCGATCGCGTCGATCGACTCGTCGAGCAGCTTGCCGCGACGCTTGAAGTCGACACCGAGTGCATCGAATTCCGCCTTCGCGTGGCCGGTTCCCACTCCGAGGATCAATCGCCCGCCCGAGAGCGCATCGACGGTCGAATACGCCTTCGCCGAGTCCAGTGGGTGACGATAGGGCAGGATCGCAACGTACGACATCAGACGAATCTGCTTCGTCGCCGCCGCACACCAGGCGAGGGTCGCGACCGTGTCGTACCAGATCGTGGACATCCGCTCGGTGAGCTCGCGGGGGACGGCAACGTGGTCGGACACCGCGAGATAGAAGTAGCCGAGACGATCGGCGTTCTCGGCGATCCGCCGCATCTCGGCGGGCCCGCACTCCCCCTCCCATCCTTGGGAGAAGCTCAAGCTCTGCGCCGCGATGGGCAGGTGCAGACCAAAACCAATTTGGCCCTTCGGAACGATGGAAACGACGTCGTGACGCGCGGCAGACATGGCGCCAACCTTAGCTGGGGCCATTCCACCGGAGCAACGCGCGCCAAGTGGCGCCGTCCACGCTCGGTCCCTTAAGCTCTCAGCCCATGACGGATCGAGATCGAGTCGAGAAATTTCAGTTCGCGGGGCAGGACGTCCCATGGCTCCTGGACCTGTGGGCCCGCACCAAGCCCGATCACCCGGTCCTCATCTGGGAACCCAAGAACGGCGAGGAGCGCCGGTGGACCTACAAGGAGTTCAACGAGGAGATCACCGCGATTGCCGCCGGGCTCCACGCGCGCGGCGTGAGCAAGGGCGACAAGGTCTTGATCCACGCCGAAAACTGCCCCGAGATGGTCCTGGCCTGGTACGCATGCGCCAAGGTCGGCGCCGTCGGGGTGACGACGAATACCCGCAGCGTAGGAAGCGAGATCGAGTACTTCGCCGATCACACCGGCTGCGTGGCCGCGATCACCCAGCCGCAATTCGCGAAAATCGTCGCCGCGAATGCCAGGAACCTGAATTGGATCGTCGTGACCGACGACAACAGCGGCGAGCCGGCGTCGTCCGACCAGACCGATCACGGTCAGCCGAGTTTCTCCTCCCTTCGTGCCGACCCGTCCACCTTCCCGGCTCGCCCGCCCGAGCCGATGCTGCCGGTCGGCATCATGTTCACTTCGGGGACAACGTCGCGCCCGAAGGCGGTCGTGCACACCCATGCGAACGCCCTCTGGGCATCGCGCATGGGCCCGATCAACATCGACATGACGACGGACGACACGTACCTGATCTACCTGCCGTTCTTCCACGTGAACGCGCAGAGCTGGTCGATGTGGACGACGCTGGGCGTGGGCGGCACCGTTGTCCTTCAGCCAAAGTTTTCCACGTCACGCTTCTGGCAAGTCATCCAGAAACACGACGTGACTCACATCTCGCTGATCCCCTTCGTGTTCAAGGCCGTCGCCGCGCAGGAGATCCCGGATCACAAGCTCAAAGTCGGCGCGTTCGGCCTGATCATGCCGGAACTCGAGGGATGGCTGAAGCTTCGCGTGGGCGCGTTTTGGGGCATGACCGAAACGGTCATTCATGCGACCCGAGCGGACTTCCAGCAAACCTACCCCAACGGCTCGATGGGCAAACCCACGCCGGGTTACGAGTACCTCATCGTCAATCCGGACACAGGCGCCATCTGCGACGACGGATCAGTCGGCGAGCTGTGGGTGCGCGGCACGCGCGGCATCCAACTCTTCCTCGAGTACTACAATAACCCGGAAGCGAACGAGAAGAGCTTCACGGACGACGGCTGGTTCAAGACCGGCGACATGGTCTGCCTCGGCGAAGGCGGCAATTTCTTCTATCGCGACCGCGACAAGGACGCCCTCAAGGTCGGCGGCGAGAACGTATCCGCACGAGAGGTCGAGGACGCGTGCCGAAAGGTCGCCGGAATCGCGGACGTCGCCGTGGTCGCGCGCTCGCACGAGATGCTCGACATGGTTCCCGTCGCTTTCATCGTCAAGGGACCGGGCGCACCGGACGACGGCGAGCTCGCGAAACAGATCATCGACAACTGCAAAGCCAACCTCGCCGACTTCAAGGTTCCCAGGGCCGTCTACTTCGTCGACGAGTTCCCGACGGCGACCCTCGACAAGGTCGC
This sequence comes from Candidatus Binatia bacterium, assembly GCA_029243485.1. Lineage (NCBI taxonomy): Bacteria > Candidatus Binatota > Binatia (SeqCode) > Binatia bacterium. The sequence goes on from JAQWRY010000079.1 coordinate 128,472, forward strand.
GAAGAACAAGCTGCGAGAGATGGCGGAAGAGATGGAGGCGCCCGCCTCATGAAGTTCGTCTGCCACCTCGCCTTCGGGCCCGTCGACCACATGGCCCCGATGGCGAAGGCCATCGAGGAGCACGGCTTCGACTGCGTGGCGCTCTCCGACCACGTCGTCCACCCCGAGAAGATCAAGACACCGTACCCGTACACCGAAGACGGGAAGCCCCGCTGGGAGCCCTTCACGGACTGGCCCGACCCCTGGGTGTCCGTCGGCGCAATGGCTGCCGTGACCGAGCGCGTGCGCTTCGTCACCGGGGTCTACGTTCTGCCCATGCGCAACCCATTCGTGGTTGCGAAGGCCGTCGGCACGGCGGCCGTGATCTCCAAGAACCGGCTGACGCTCGGCATCGGCACCGGATGGATGGAAGACGAGTTCGAGCTTCTGGAGCAGCCATTCCGCCGTCGCGGAAAGCGGACCGACGAGATGATCGAGGTTCTGCGGAAGCTGTGGGCAGGCGGAATGGTCGAGCATCACGGCGAGTTCTACGACTTCGACCGACTCGAGATGAGTCCCGCGCCGTCCGAGCCCGTCCCAATCATCGTCGGGGGATTGTCCGACCGCGCTCTTCGGCGCGCAGCCGAAGTCGGCGACGGCTGGATCTCCGATCGACACACGACCGAGGAACTCGGTCCCTATCTCGACAAACTACGCGCATTGCGGAAAGACTCGCCGCGCGCGAACGAACCGTTGGAGGTTCTCGTGTCGTGCATCGATGCCTTCGACGACGATGCGTACCACCGACTCGAGGACATGGGCGTCACACATCTCGTGACGAAACCGTGGGTATTCTACGGCGGAGAAGAAGACGACCTGACTGCAAAGATCGACGGCGTGAAACGCTTCGCCGAAGAACGAATCAGGTAGGGTCGCCAACCGAAGTCGGCTGACGCGCCAGAAGATCCTCGTAACGATTGAGGATGTTCTTCACGTAGCGCGTGTTCTTCGCGCGATCTTTGCCGAGCCGCGCGGCACGCGTCGGTCCGAGATTGTACGCACCGATTGCGACCTTCGGATCACCGAAGCGTTCTTCGAGTTGGTTCAAATAGTGAAGACCAACGCGAATGTTGAAGTCGGGATCGAACAACGAATGCGATCCCTCCCACGGAAGACCCGCATCCTTCGCAACCTCGCGCGCCGTTGCCGGCTTCACCTGGATCAGTCCCAGCGCACCCATGTGACTCTTCGCGGTCGGCTTGCACGTACTCTCGATCTCGACCATCGCTTGCACGAAGAGAGGATCGTAGCCGTGTCGCCTCGCTTCGCGTTCGATGGTCTCTGCGATCTCCCAGCGCTTGCCCTCGGGGAGAGAGCGGCGACATTCGGAGAGCGCGTTGTAGAGCATACCAATCGCGTGAACCGGCTTCGTCACCAGGACCTCGGGAACGGCATGTGCCACCCCGAGAACACGAGGCGGGGCGAAAAGGAGCAGTCCGGCCAGGGCCGCCACCCCCGCCCTGCGGACGAGGCCCCGCGCAGACCCGCCCTCTGCAAGAAACTCCCTGCTGAGGACGCGCCGAGGCCGTGGGCAATTCGCCACGGCCGGCTCTGACCCGGTGTCGACGGGTCGAGCATCGAGGCCGCTCGATACAGACACAGTGAAAAATGAAGGGACGTAGGTGCGCGTCGGGAACCAACGCGATTGATGGAGGCTAAGTTATGGCCCGTAATGGGGATAGCCCAAAAGATCTAATACGTAAGGAAAGCGCTGCTGATCATCTGGAGCAACGCTAGGCTTTTCGGCTGGGACCCGCGAGACCCTTAATCGCTGCATCCAGGTCCATGCCGAGATCCGCCGCAAAGGAGCGGAAATGGTCCGGCGCTTCGGCCTCGACCGCTAGCGATTTGCGGCGTCCGGGCTGCGGCAAAGAGAGCCTCCACGCGTGGAGGAGAAGGGACTTGTCCGCGGCGCGCGAAACCGACGCGCGCGTGTCGGGACCGTTCTTCGATCCGTACACCGTGTCGCCTTCGACCGGACAACCCAACGTCGCGAGATGCGCGCGAATCTGATGGAGGCGCCCGGTTTCGATTCGGCACGACAACAATGCTCGCCCCCCGGCGCTCGCCAACACCTGCCAATGCGTGATCGCTTCCACACCGCGCGGATCGGGAACGCTCACGCGCAATTCGCCGCGGCGAACCTGCGAAAGGCGCATGCGCGCGACACCGTGCGCACCTGGCGGCCGGCGCTGCACGATCGTCAAGTATGTTTTTTCCACTCGGCGCGTCGCGAACGCTTCGCGAAGTGCGTCATACGCTTCCTCCGTCAACGCGAACGCGACCAGCCCGCTCGTCGCGCGGTCGAGTCGATGTAGAAGCCCGTAGTCACGGCGCGCACCCAGCCGCGAGAGCGTCGGGCCATGATCCGCAAAGACGCCGTTCACGAGCGTGTCCCGAGCGTGCCCCTTGCCGGGCATCGTGACACGCCCCCGAGGCTTCGCGACGATGAGAACATTTCCGTCAACGAACACGGTCTCGTAGCGCACGCGGGGGTTCGCGGCGGGCAACGGCATCCCTGTCCTTCTAGCCGCGGCTCACGCATTGGTCTAGAAGACAACCGTGCCTCGCGGACTCCAGGTCGAACCGGTGACTCAATGGCTCCGTGAGCACGTGCCCGGACTCGAGTTGCCGCTCGACTTCGAATTGGTCGCGGCCGGGGGGTCGAACCTCACCTACCAGGTGAAGGATGCCAGCGGACGCCGCTACGCGCTCCGACGCCCGCCCGAGGGCAAGCGCCTCGCCACGGCCCACGACGTGGGCCGGGAGGTTCGCGTCATGGGCGCCCTCTCCGAGACCACGGTACCCGTCCCGGACATCGTCGCCTCGTGCGAGGACGAATCCGTGACCGGAGCCCCATTCTTCGTAATGAGCTTTCTCGATGGCCTGATCCTCCGGGACCAGGCCGCCGCCGAGGCCCTCGACGCCGACGCCTGCCGCCGAGCCACGGACTCGTTGATCGACGTACACGTTGCCCTCCACGCGACCGACATCGACGCGATCGGCCTCGGCTCGCTGGCCAAACGCGAGGGTTACGTGGAGCGCCAACTTGCTCGTTGGCGAAAACAGGCAGAGCGATCGAAGACCCGCGATCTCCCTCTTCTGAGCGAAATCCACGATCGCCTTGCGGCGAACGTTCCCCCGGCCTCGGGCGCGATATCGCTCGTCCACGGCGACTACCGCTTCGACAATTGCGTTCTCGGCAACGACGACCAGACCGTCATCGGCGTGCTCGATTGGGAGCTGTGCACACTCGGCGATCCAGTCGCAGACTTCTGCTGGTCCCTGCTCTACTGGGCAGACCCGGGCGACGAGTACGCGTTCCTGAATTCGCCGCCGACTCTGCACCCCGCGTTCCCGCGACGCGCGGACGTCGCGGAATCATACGCACGAAAGTCAGGACGCGATTTGAGCGAGCTCTCTTTCTTCACGACGTTCGGGTGGTGGAAGATGGCCTGCATCGTCGAGGGCGTGTACGCGCGCCTGCAGGCGGGTTCAGGCGGCGGCATGGCAACCGAAGGACCCGAACTCGTCGCGCAGCGAGTCGACACGATGCTCGAAATCGCAGCGCGCCAAATGCGCGAGATCTGAAGGCGGTGCTCTGATCGTTCCGCTCTCCTGTTCCGCCGTTCTCACACACCACTGGCTGGTTCGACCACGTGGCGGAGAGAAGGTTCTCGAAGCACTGGCCGAGCTCGTTCCCGAGGCCCCGATTTACACACTCGTTTACGACCTGGCGGGCATGGGCGGCTCTCCGCTCATCAGACGGGAGGTGCACACTTCTTTCCTGCAGAGCATCCCCGGCGCCACGCGGCACTACCCAAGCCTCCTCCCGCTCCTGCCCGTGGCGGCCCGCCGCATACAGCTCCCCGACGTTGATCTCGTCCTCTGCTCCGATGCCGCGGTGGCCAAGGCCATGCGCCCCGCCAAACGAAGCACCGTCGTCTGCTACTGCCATTCGCCGATGCGGTACGCGTATGAGGACGACCTCTACACCGCGTACCGAGAGAGCCTGCCGACGCTCCTGCGCCCGCTGTTCCGGCCGGCCGTGGTCCGCGCCCGCGCGGCCGACCAGGAAGCGGCCGAACGGGTCGATGTCTTCGTCGCTAACTCTGCCCACGTCGCCGAGAGGATCCGGCGCGCTTACGGCCGAAGCGCCGAAGTCGTCCACCCACCGATCGACGTCCCACCGGAGCCCACCCGCACGCCGAGGGCGGACTACTACGTGAGCGTCGGCTTCCACACGGCCTACAAGCGCCTCGATCTCGCGGTCGAGGCCTGCCGACGGCTCGGTCGCAAGCTCGTGATCATCGGCACCGGACCCGAGGTCGATCGCCTTCGGGCCGCCCCACCCTCCCACGTCGAGATCCTGGGGTGGCAGACCGACGCGGCCGTCCGAGAGCACTTCGAGAAAGCGCGCGGACTCCTGTTCCCCGGGGAAGAGGATTTCGGGATGGTCCCCGTCGAAGCATTCGCGCGCGGCTGCCCGGTCATTGCCTACGGTGTCGGTGGGGCGACGGAGTCGGTGAAGCCGTCGGTATGCGGCGTCTGGTTCGAAACGCAGACGGCCGAGAGCCTTGCCGGGGCCATGGCTCGGATGGAGGAACGAACGTTCGACCCCGTGGAGATGCACGGCGAGGCCATCCGATTCGGTCCCGACCGCTTCTTTACGGAAATGCGATCCGTGCTCGACCGCGCGCTCACGGGCCGGTGTTCGTAAAAAAGCGGAGCCCGCTCCTGGCGCAGGCTCGATCCATGCTCTCGGGAGAGATAGACTCCGAGAGCTGATCTCGCAGAGCGGGATCGACGCCCAATGCGCATCCCCAACAGAGAAACGAGCGGCTCGGCGACTCTGCTTCGATTTGCCGCCCTTGGAATTGTGCTGGCGACGGTCGCCGCGGCCGTCACGACCACGACGGAGAAAACAGTTCCCGGTCCCGTCTCGCTGCTCGAGCGTGGGGGGCGCTCTACGGACCTCCTCTGCCAGCTCGCTGCTCTCCAGGGCGGACCCCCTCCCAAGCGCGAGAGCAAAATGGCCCCCGCGTGCCCCAACACGGGTCCGGATTCCAGCGCCCGCGTCGTACCCGTCGGAGACGACCGGCGCCGATCCCTCGTCCTACGGGCCGGGGACCGGCTCGAAGCCGAGATCGCACCAGGGGGGGCCCAGATCCTCCGCTTCTGGGTGGCCACTCGAGGGCTCGGTGACGAGCTCGAGGTGCGCATCTCTCTGGGTACGGGCGCGGATGCCGCCGTCTGGGAGCGCCGACTCGCAACACACGACCGATGGGTCGACGGCGAGATCGCCGTTCCCCCGAACGCCGGCCCGAAGCTTCGATTTACGGTCGAAACGTCTGCGCCTCGACCCCGCGACCGCGACGCCCGGCTCGCACTCGCCGCGCCGAGATTGATCCGTGCCCCCGCGAAGGACGAGGGCGGGGCGCGGAACATCCTCCTGTACGTGATCGACACTCTTCGCGCCGACCACACGCCCATGTACGGCTACGAACGCAACACAATGCCCCGGCTGGCGGCGGTCGCGCAGCAGGGAGTCGTGTTCGACCGCGCGTACAGCACCGCGGCACGAACGCGGCCCGCGACGGCCAGTGCGCTGACCGGGCTGTACCCGAGCCGTCACCACGCCCGCCTCGGAATGGGGATCGAATTCGACGAAGAAACGCTCGCGGAAACGCTGCGCGATGCCGGGTGGTCGACCTGGGCGTACGTCACGAACGGAAACGTCTTCGCGCCCCGCTACGCCTTCGAGCAAGGCTTCGATCGCTTCCACACGATCCGCGGCGTGCGACTAGACAATCACGCGCGAACCGGCGAGATCAACGAGCGCATGCTCCCGATGTTGCGCGAGTACGCGGACGAGCCGTTCTTCCTCTACGTGCACGCGATCGACCCACACTCGCCCTACGATCCCCCGGCCGGGTTTGCCGGACGCTATCGTGACCCCTCGTACTCGGGGCCGGTCACGCCTGCGGGGACCAAGTCCGCCATTCTCGCTCAGACCGTCGAAACCGACGCCGACACCGCGCACGTGCGCGATCTGTACGACGAAGACATCCTTTACCAGGACAGCATGTTCGGCGACCTCCTCGACGCTCTCGACGAGGTCGGCGTTCTCGACGAGACCTTGATCGTCGTGGTAGCGGACCACGGCGACGAGTTCCGTGAGCACGGCGGATGGGAGCATGGGAACCGGCTCTTCGAGGAGCAGATTCGCATCCCATTCGTGATGAGTCTTCCGAACCGAGAAGGCCGAGAAGGCCGCCGGATCAAACAGCTCGTGTCCTTGGCCGACGTGCCCCAGACCGTCCTCGGCCTCTACGGCCTAGATGCGCCTCCCGGGGTGCAAGGTCGTGATCTGAGCGCCGCCGTGATGAGGACCGCGGCGCTGGCGGACCAGCCCCTCTACTCGGAGGAGATCACGCAGATCCCCGGCGGTGATATCCGCACGCTGATCGACGGCCGCTGGAAACTCATCCGCCGCGCGAACCAAATCCGTGACGACGACGCCACGAAGTACAGCTTGTACGACCTCGAAGCCGACCCCGGTGAGTTCGCCGATCTCGGTCCGCTGGAAACGAACCGCGTCGAACAGATGCGCGTAGAGCTCCTTCGGCAAAGCCTGGCCATCGGGACCCCCCGGAAGCAGGACGACGAGAAGACTCCCGCCGAGCTCGATGAGCGAACCCGTCGGCAGCTGCGCGCCCTCGGATACGCCGAGTAGCCCGCACGTCGACCGACGCCGAAGAGGATCACCGCTAGGGAGCGGGCTCGTCGCGCGGAACGTGGAAGAACGATCCCTTGCGAACATTCACGAATGCGAGCTCCGGCACGCTCCACATCACGCCACGCAAGCCCGCCGACAAGAGACGACCGGCGTCGAATGGTGCGACCGAGAGCCCGACCACCGTCGCCCCTACCCCGTAAAGAAGGTTCGCAAAGCCGAAGAGCGGCCGCGCAACGACCGTGTCCTCGGTGAAGAACAGAAACGCGGAGTCCAGGGAGTTGCGCTCGTAGACCGTGGACGTGAGGACGTTTGATTCGCGCAGCGCGGCCGAGAATCCCTCGCGATCCGTCATTTCCGCGACCTTCCGAGAACGATACGAAGGCGTCGTCACCACCTCGCTCACGCGATAGCTGGCCTGCACCGCGTCCGCGGCGAGGAACGGGATGAACTCGAACCCGCGGCCGGGCGGCACGTGCCCTCCGAGCTGCATCGTGGACGCTTCCGGCACCGACCGCGCCCCCTCTGCCACGCCGCGCTCCACCTGAACGAAGAGTTCCGAGACGCAGTTGTGCGCCACGAGGTTGTAGTGATGATCCCCATCCAATCGCTCGAGCTGTGCGAACTCGAGAGACCGAAGCTCTTCGATGCGCTGCCGCAGCTGCGCCGCGGGAGGGGCGTCCCGGCCGGCCAGACCGACCTGCGCCGACCGGACCGGGAGCAGGCGCTCCCGCACGAAGCGCAGATCCTGCCGGGTTACACGGCTTCGCTCGACCTCGCGATACCGATTGGCGACCGCCTCGAGGGCTCCGTAGTCGGACTCGCGCAAGGAGGCCCTCGCGTTCAAGGCCTCGCGGACGCGCAATAGCTCGGACCGAAGCTCGACCACCAAGGGGCTGAGGTCGCCGCCGCGCGACTCGACCTCGGCGACGGCGAGCCGCATGGGATCATCCGGAAACACATCCAGGACCACGAGCCGCCCCTCATCCCGTGTCCTCTCGAGCGCCAAGAGCCGCGCCATCCCGACCAGCAACACGAAGCCGACGTCTTCACGCGTCGAACCGGCGACGTCGACCAGGTCGCTCTCCAGGCGATCCGCGACACCGCGAAGCATCTTTCGGGTGTCGCGATTGAGAGGAAAGTCCGCCGGAGACAGCGTCACGACGCTCTCGGGACGCAGAGAGGCTCCGTTTTCGAGAATCCGCAGCGCCTCCACGAGCGCTTGCGCATCCCCCGCGCGCTCACGCAGGCCGTACCCGCGCGCCGGGTGCCTCCCAGGTTCCGCCAGCGACGAAGTAGGCACCGCGGCGGCGGCGGGTAAATCGCGCAGAACTGCTTCCGCTTCCGCCGAGCGCCCCGAAACGAAATCGACGCCGTACTTCTCCCGGACACGCGCGTCGAGACGTGCGAGAGCCGTATCGTCGGCCCCGGACACTACACCGGCCGAATCGATGAAATACCCCGCAGCCCGCACGCGAACCGCCGGCCGGCCCCGCTCCCATGCCTCGAGGAATTCCCGGTCACGGCGCAGGTCGGCCAACACCTGGAACTCCACTGCTTCACTCAGATAGCGCTCGTTGAACGATGCGCGCAGTCGGTCGAAGGTGTCGGTGGAGACCTCGACGCGCAAGGCCTGTACGTTGCGGTTCTCGAGAGAGCCGTAGACGTGCGCAAAACGATCGGAGGCGTCTCGATCGAGCCGCAAGACGCCCGGATCTTGGTACCCGAAGTGGTACGTCCGGTCCTCGAGCCGTAGGGCGACGTGCCCACCACTCGCACCGCCCTCGTTTGCGTCGGCGTACAAGAAGTCGACGAAGCGCCGATCCGTCTCGGCGGCCGCAGATGTACGGGGGAAACAGAGAGCCAGTAGAACGAGGCCCGCTACGATCCGTCGGCGACGCCGGCGACCGCGCTCAGGAGCGACGGGCGTCGTAACCCTGCTGAATCAGTCGGTCGGCGGGGATCTTCGCTGCCGCATCCTGCACGAGCGCAGCCGACCAGACCTGCACGTGATCCGGCTCGAAGCCCGCACGGCGAAGCCCTTCACCGATCCCGACGAAGGTCGCCGCATCAGCTCCCCAGTTCGTCACGCCATGCCGCTCGGCCACGGTCCCGAGACCGCCCTGCACTTCGGACACCGTCCGACCCGACCGCGCCGCGCTCGCCGTGAAGTCGCGAACGTCTTCGCGGTAAGCCTGCTCGGACTTGCTCTCGCCGTCGGGCGAGCTCGAGCTGAGACTGTCGGAGACCGACTTCGAACTACCCGCCAGCGAGTCACTAATGCTCTCCGAGCTGTAGGAGAACGAGCAGCCGGCCGAAGCCAGTGAGAGAGCAAGGACGGCCGCGAGGGTTAGGTTTCCAGTCGAATACATGAGTTGTCTTCTCCTTTGCCGGGTCGAGGGGCGTCAGTTCATTGCGCAGCGCGTGCGATATCGCTCGCCGTCGAAGTCGTGCAGGTACTCCTCCAACATCGGATGGCGAATCGGTTCGTGGCTCTCATCCGCTTCGAGATTCCGCTCCGCAACGTAGGTCATGTGGTCGGAGTCGTGGACGAGGACGTGGTACCAGGGCTGGTCCTTGGGCGGCCGACTCTTCGCCATGGCCGCGTACCAATCGTCCGTCAGGTCGAAAATCGGGTCGACGTCGACTACGACGCCGCGATATCCGAACTCTCGATGACTCACGCAGGCGCCAACGCCGAATTGGGCTTCTTGTAGACTCATGTCTGGATTTGCCCCCCGCCCTCGGCTTTACAGATCCGGCGACCGGGGTCAAAGGCTGTGCGTGAGTGGACGAGTGATGTCACGCCTCGCTATGTTCTCACCATGGCCACTGCGACCTACCAGGCTTTCGATCCTCTCCTCCCCGGCGCCGATGCCGAAGACCTCCTGCGTCTCTGCGAGCGATTCGGGAGCTACGGGCTGTACTCCGAGGAAGGCCTGAACGAGGGCATCGGCGAAGGCCTGCCGCAGCGATTCGACTCCGCCTTCAACTTCATCCGCACCGGCGGGCGCTTCGGCCGAACGAACCAGGACATCAACGATCTAATCGCCCGAACGAACTACTTCCGGGAGACCTACGCTTACGGCCAGGACATCCAGGCCCCCGGCATCGAACCGTTCCTGCACTTCGAAGGATTCGTAGAAGCCGCCCGCGAGATCTTCGGCCGGCCGATCATCGAGCCGGCGATTGTCTTCGCGAACCTGCTCTTGCCCGGCCAGGAACTCGCCATCCACACCGACGTTGCGGAGTTCCGTGGCATCAGCCGCAAGCACCACCCCCAGTGGCTCTGCGTCGTCATGCATCATTCCGGCCTCTTCGAGCACTGGCGGATGCCGATCGCGACGGCCGTATCGTGGTATCAGAACGCGCACGGCGGCGCGTTCGCCTTCTACCCCGATGGCGCGACCGAACCGGCCGCGACGCAGCCCGTACGCTTCAACACCGCGATCATCCTCGACACCGACTCCATCTTCCACGGCGTCGACCGCGTCGACTCGCCGGGAGCCTCCGCTCCGCCCTTCAAACCCGGCATGCGCGTCCACTCCAAGGGTGAGGGGACCGGCCAGTGGGAGGTCCGCGACGGCGACAAAGCCATCGGCGACTACACCTGGGACGAGATGCGCTTCTCAGTCTCCTGGAAGGCGTACTGCTTCAAAGACGAAGCCGAGCGCGAGGCCTGGCGCACCGCCTCGGACGACATCGGCCTCGACCAGGTCCTCGGCACCCTCGAGGACGACCTTCGTGAGCGCGGGCGCTTGGGAGACACCCGCCCCGCGAACAAGGAGTTCGCCCAGAGGCTCGTGGACGAATACATCAAGTTCCCCCCGGTCGGTGCCTGATCCGATGGACGTCATCGTCGATCTCTGCGTCGTCCCGATGGGCGTGGGCGTATCCGTCTCGGAGCACGTCGCGGCCTGCGTGAAGATCCTGCGCGGCGCCGGTCTCCGGACCTCCACCCACGCATACGGAACGAACATCGAGGGCGAATGGGAAACGGTCTTCGCCGCGATCAAAGAGTGCCACGAGCGGGTTCACGAGATGGGGGCGCCCCGAATCACCACGACAATCAAGCTCGGAACCCGCACGGACCGCGCCCAAACGCTGAGCGACAAGGTCAAGAGCGTCGAAGACAAGCTCTCCTAGTCCTCGTGCACAAGGCGTTGAACACCTGTCCGCAAACACCGGACGCGTAGAACCCAAGGCAGATCGACCACGGCGCCGCCACCGAGACCCCAGGCAGTGCTCTGCGCCATCCCGAGGAGTGCATTGGCCGACTGCAGCCGGTCCTCTTCGATGACCTGAGGCACGATTCCCATGAGAGCCGGCCCCGTGAGTTCCAGGACACCGAAGGCAATCGCGATTGGCGCCATCGCGCTGCCGAACGTCGAGACGAGGCGCGCGCCGAACAACCGCGCGAAGTTCGGCGAGCGCAGCAGCCCCCCTCCCCGTAAGTCGTTCTGCCCATGCTCGCGCGAAGGCGGCGCAGTTCCGGAGGTGGCGCCGAACTTTCCGTGCCGATGATCGTGGAGGGCATGCTCGAAGCGAGCACCTCACCCGAAGTGGATCGAACGCCTTCTCGTTAGCGCAAGGAACCCGTGCCGCGACAACGTCGACCCGACACCACTCTCGCCCGAACCGCTCCACGGGAGACCGGGATCTGCGAAGTCGCATCGGTTCTGGAAGATCGTGCCGGCATCGAGCCGCGCCGCGAAGTGTTCAGCGCGCCCGCGATCTGTCGTCCACACCGATGCGGTGAGGCCGAACCGGGTGTCCTGCATGAGGCCCAGCGCCTGATCGTCGTCGTCGACCACCGCCACCGGAACGATCGGTCCGAAGGTCTCGTCCTGCATCAACGACGCCTCGTTCACCGGGACCAGGAGCGGGTAGTTCCACGCCGCGATGTCGAGAACGACTCCGACCGGCACGTGCTCGATCCGCCGATGGAGCCCCTCGCCCTCCGGCAGGATCTCGGGAGCGAGCGCCTCCAGGGCCCAGTGCGCTATATCGAGGAAGGTCTCGACTTCCTGGTTCGCCTGCACGAGCGGCTTGCCCATCTGCAGCGTGATTTCGCGGGCGATCTGCGTAGACTCGTCGAGGAATCGCGACAACCCCTCTTCCACGATGCGACGGCGGTCGGTGAGCGACGTTTCCCGCCAGCGCGCGAATGCCGCGACCGACGCCGAGAGCTTGCGATCGACCGACGCGGAACTGTCCATCGGGACCGTGCCCGCGACCGCCCCGTCAAAGGGGCTACGGACCTCCATCAGCGCGGGCATGAAATCGACCTCACTCCGGAGTCACATACGCGCTCGTGAGCCCGCCGTCGACGAGGAAACTCGCACCGGTCATGTAGGACGACTCGTCCGAGGCGAGGTAAAGCGCCGCCTGCGCCATCTCTTTCGCTTCACCGAAGCGACCCATGGGCACGTGAACGAGGCGCCGCTGCTTCTTCTCTTCGGTGTCGAGATAGTTCATGAGGAGCTCAGTCTTGAGCGGGCCCGGGCACAGCGCGTTCACCCGGATGTTCTCGCGCGCGTGGATCACGGCGAGTTCGCGGGTCATCGCGAGGACCCCGCCCTTGCTGGCAGTGTACGCCAATTGCGGAGTTGCCGCGCCCACGACGGCCACGAACGATGCCGTATTGATGATCACCCCACCGCCGTTGCGCCGGAGAGCCGGAACACCGAACTTGCAGCCGAAGAAGACGCCCTTCAGGTTGATCGCCATCGTACGATCCCAGATCGCCTCTTCCGTCGACACGGCGTCGTTGTCGGCGCCGTCCATGATCCCGGCGTTGTTGAAGAGGATGTCGAGCTTCCCGAACGCATCCTCCGCCATCGAAATCATCTGCTCGCAGTCGGCAGCCTTCGAGACGTCGGTACGCACGAAGCATCCGTGGCCCGGCGTCTTCCCTATCTCGGCTGCCACCTCACGACCGGCGTCCTCCGAAACGTCAGCCACGACGACCGATGCGCCCTCCCGTGCGAACAGCAGAGCCGTTTCGCGACCGATCCCGCTCGCGCCACCGGTGATGACGGCGACCTTGTCCTTCAATCGCATTCTGATTTCCTTGGGTTTCTTGGTGTGTCAGATCCGCTCGAAGTACCGCTGGCGTTCCCAGTCGGTGACGGCGCCATCAAAGGCCGCCTGCTCCGTGCGGAAGAAGTGAGTGTAGTGTTCGACAACCGCCTCGCCGAGGGCGCGCTTCGCGAACTCGCTCGATTCGAACAAGTCGGTCGCGTCCCGGAGGGTCTTGGGAACTTCGGGGAGCTCCTCGGCGGCGTAGACGTCTCCCTCGAACAAGGGCGGCGGCTCGGTCTTCTGCGCGATGCCGTCGAGGCCCGAGGCGAGCGCTGCCGCGTAGACCAGGTAGGGATTGCAGTCGGCACCGGGCAGGCGGCATTCGATCCGTAGGCCCGAACCCTGGCCCACGACGCGAAAGCCGGCCGTACGATTGTCATGACACCACGCGAGGCGCGTGGGGGCCCAAGATCCAGACTCGTAGCGCTTATAGGAATTCACGGTCGGGGCGTAGAGCACCATCATCTCGGGAGCGTGCGCCATCCATCCGCCGAGAAACCAGCGGAATACGTCCGACCCCCGCACCGGGCCGAGCTCGATGTCTCCGGGGAAGGCACTCTCCCCGTCCTTCCAGAGGCTGACGTGCACGTGACTGCTCGACCCCGCGCGGTCCGCGTACGGCTTGGCCATGAACGTGACGCTCATGCCGAGCTGGTCGGCCACTTCTTTCAGGCACTGTTTGTAAACGGTGTGACGATCGGCCATCTCGAGCACCCGCGAATGGCGGACGTTGAGTTCGTGCTGGCCCAGCCCCCACTCCCCCTTCGAGCTCTCGACAGGCACCCCCGAGCGCGAGAGATGTCGCCGGACGACCGCATTCAGCTTCTCGACCCGCGTGCCCTGGAGGGTGTGGTAATCCTCGAGATACCAGCCGGCCGGCTTCAACGAGGAGAAGCCCGACTCCGCCGCCTCACGGTAGCTCGTTTCGAAGATGTAATACTCGAGCTCGGAGGCCGCCTCGACTTCGAAGCCGAGAGCATCCGCCACACCGATCTGCGCACGCAGAAGAGAGCGGGGCGCGAACGGCACGGGGCCGTGGGTCGCGTCGTCCAGGACGTCGCAGAGGACCATCGCCGTCTTCTCGAGCCAGTCGACACGACGAAGCGTCGGAAGGTCGGGAACGAGATGAAAATCACCGTACCCCTTCTCCCAGTTCGCGTACTTGTATCCGCCGACCGGCTCCATCTCCATGTCGACCGTCAGCAGATAGTCACACCCGTGTGTGCCTTCTCGTGCGACCGAGTCCAGGAAGAATCTCGCATCGAGCCGCTTTCCTAGAAGTCGTCCGTAGAGATCGCTGAACCCGACGACGATCGTGTCGACCTCGTCGGCATCGACCAACGCCGCGAGCTTCTCGACGTCCAGCATGCCGTTGTTTTTCTGCATCTCCTGGTGCTCCCGTCTCGCCGGCGTTCGCGACGAATCAGCTGGCCCGCTGCGGTTCGACGATTGCGCGAAGCCGATCCCATGCAGCGAGATAGTTCTCGAGGTGCTTCCGGCCGGGCTGAGACATTTCCCTCTCGACCAGTGTCCGGACCTTCGCCTGCTCGTCCGCGTACTGCTCTCCCGTGAAGTGCCCGGCGAAGTGCGCCAAGCGCAGCCACATCAGGTACGTCGTGAGGGCGTCGCATTCGTTGTACTGAACGATCTTTAGTAGGTCCCCCTCGAGCCACAATGACGCAACCGCATTCCCGTCGATATCGAGCTTGCCGGGAATTCCAGACTGTACCGCCATCTCGTGAAGCGATGGCGTCCCTTTGCCGAATCCGCTCCAGACGTCCTTCAGGTCAACGTGGCCTTCCCCGTTTCGAACGAAGTAGTCGATGCCCTCCCAAGGCTTGTCGGGCCGGTTGCAAAAGCCCGCCGCGCGAACACCCAGGATGACCCCACGCTGAATCAGGATCTTCAGGTCCGCGTTCAACGAGTTGTACCCGACGATCTGCGGTTTCCGGTCGCCGATTCCCTGCAGAAAACGGCTGATGACGGCCGCCTCGCGCGTCTCCTTCTCCTCGCCGACATCACGAGGGATCGAGTGCAGAGTGAGGCTGACCTCGCCACGCTGCTCGCGGCGCTCCACCGCGGCGATCGAAACGATGCGACAGACCGCCGTCTTCAGATAGGGCGTCGGGTCGTCTTCGTTGGCGCCCCCCTCGTCCCACATCCGCCGCATCACGTCGGCCGGAGGGGTCGTGTCGGGGAGGTCGTAGAGAATCTGTCCGGCGAGCGGATCAGGAATCCACTCGCAATCGAACGCCCAAACCCGCGCCGGTACCTTTTTGATCATGCCCCCTTCATAGGCCACTGATCGCCGCCGTAAAGGGGCCCTCCGTGGCACGCCCCTTGCGCCTAGCTAGGGAGGCCGACCACCGCCCCAGAAATCGTCCATGTTTACGGCCCAGGCAACAGGGCACTGCGCCAAGATCTTGACGCAGCAGCGCTGGAGACGTTCGAGCGGCCCCGCCGACGGCAGCTCCGTACCCGCCTTCGAACCGCCGTCGGGCTGGGCCTGATCGTCGCCCCGCTCTCAGCGCTGGGCAACGCGCTCTTCCTGACAGAGCGTCTCCCCGAACGCCTCGCGGGGTTCGGATCGATCGTCGCGGGTTTCATCGTCATTCTCTTTACAAGCGCGCGCCCGGAATCGACCGAGGCCGCGTACGACGTCGGGCTCGCCCTACTGATGACGGCTGCGCTCTGCGTCGCCACAGCCGAGATTCTCCAGAGCCTGCGCTTCCAGACCTGCGTGCATCGCTGGCGCGTTCAGACACTCGCGATTTAGCGTCGCCGCTTGATCCACATCGGGTGCGAACTGCGCGAGACTCCGGATCCTGAGATCCTTCTGCCGATCATCACGCAGGATGCGAGGCGCCTCGTCGATTCCGACCTCGTGGCGATCGCCTCGCGCGATCTCGACGGCGGGACGCTCCGTACGTCGAGGAGTTCATGGCCTCGATGAGATTCGCTCGCCGCCTCTTGGTCGCCGTAGAGGCTCTGAACGCCGGGCCGACGAGCGACGTGACGGTCGATCTGTCGGAGTGCGGCTACCTCGACAGTATGTTCCCGGGCTGCTTGCTCGACCTCCACGCGAAGTTCAACGCAGCGAGCCGTCAGCGCGTACGCGTCGCTGGATCGGACGACAAGCTCCACAAGCTGTTCAGACCGAGCGGCCTCGGCCGCATGGTGCTGACGTCGTCGGATGCCTACGACATCTTACCACCTGCGATGTTGCGCTCCCTCGCGCTCGCTGCGCGCGTCCCGGGCGGAATCGCGACGCTGGCCCAAACAATGCGCATCCATGCGCTTCGGAGGCTGCCCTTCGCGCTCGGATGGCTGGCGAAGCACGAGATCGACGATGCCATCGTGGACGGCTACATCCGACCGCTCCAGGAAGACGCCGACGTGCGCCGCGACCTCATCAAAGTCCTCCTCGGCCTCGACACGGCCCACGCGCGGGAAGCGGCGGCCTGCTCGATCTGCTGCGAGGAGAGATCGAGCCGCTCGCGATCGAAGGGTTTGTGGTCCAACTCGTGCGTGAAACGCGCGGCGTAGTTCGCGGCGACCCTGTCGTAACAGGTGCGTACGCGTATGGGATCTTGAGCCATCGCCGCCAGCCATCTCACGAGCAGGACCGAAGGCCCAACCCGCCGTTTCTACGAACGTTGCTGCGGATCAGGAGACCGGGACACCTTCCAATGTGATCCGGTGCATCAAGCGCCGC
The DNA here is from genome assembly GCA_029243485.1 of Candidatus Binatia bacterium. Taxonomy (NCBI): domain Bacteria; phylum Candidatus Binatota; class Binatia (SeqCode); species Binatia bacterium. The sequence continues at coordinate 145,046 of JAQWRY010000079.1, forward strand.
TCCCCGTGGTAATCGTTCAGCGCGTAGTGCCACGTGGCTCGGTTGTCCCAGAACGCGATTGAACCTTCACCCCAGTGGAACCGGATCGTGTGCTCCGGAATGGTCGCCCGCGCGTAGAGGTACTTCAGAAGAGGCCTCGACTCGGCCGTCGTCCAGCCCTCGAAGCGCAACGTGAAACCGGGGTTCACGTAGAGCGTCTTCCTGCCCGTGTCAGGGTGGCGGATGACCACCGGGTGCGACACGTCCTGGGTCGCGACGTCCGCGTTTCCGATGCGACCGTCGAGATCGCCCTTGGCTCCTTCGTAGGACGTCGGCGCGGCCTCGCCGAAGACGTGGCGGCTCGAGTGGACCGCGCGGAGTCCCTCGAGCGTCTCTTTGAGGCCATCGGAGAGCGCCTCGTACGCGAGGCCCATATTCGCAAACAGCGTATCTCCACCCGCGCTCGGCACCTCACGCGCGAACAAGATGGACCCCATCGCTGGAGCGACATCGTACGAGTGGTCGGTATGCCAGCCGCCACCGATATTGATCTTCTGATCGGGCTCCTTGCGAACCTCGGCGATGCGGGGATACCCCTCGACGGCCTGGAAGAAGCGGTTGACGTTGATCTCTCCCCAGCGCTCCGCGAAGGCCAGGTGTTCTTCCGGGCTCATTCGTTGATCGCGAAAGAAGATCACGCCGTATGTGCCGAAGGCCGCGCGGATCTCCGCGAACGCCGCGTCGTCGACGCCGCTCGCCAGGTCGACACCATGGATCTCCGCACCGAACCCCGCCGTCAGGGGGCGAATCTCGACTTCGTTTCCGTTGCCCATGCCTCCACCCCTATCAAACCCGCAAGTCCCCCGCCGCGGGACGGAATCGTGGCAGGACTGCGTCGAATCCATGGCTCGGATCTTTCTCATCACGCATCCCGACGTCGTCGTCGATGCCGAGATTCCGGTCCCGCGCTAGCCTCTCTCGCCGCGCGGCCTCGCGCGAATGCGAGCAGGCCTCCGGCAGTCCTGGCTCGCCGGGGTTCGGGCTGTGTTCTGCAGCACGGAGCAGGTGGCGATCGACGGCGCGGAGATCCCCGGAGCCACCCTCGGGCTGAGGCCGACGCGGCGCGCCGATCTCGGAGTCGGAGTCGGGTACTACACGGCGGGTCTCGCCGAAGCGGACGGGCGGGACCGGGGGAGTCCGTGAGATCCGCCGGGACCCTCACCAACGGGACGACCGATGTTGGCTACACGGCGAGCGCTTTTGCCTGAGGCTGGCATCCGGCTCCGCCGCATGGTCAGGTTGAGCCGGTGACGACGTCTTCCGCTCTTCCCTCTGCTCTGAACGCGATCGATTCGTTGTTGGGGCAACGACAACAGATCGCGGTCTTTCTGGACTACGACGGAACCCTCACGCCGATCGTCTCGCGTCCCGAAGACGCGGTGCTGTCGGACGGGATGCGCGAGACCGTGCTGTCGGTCGCCGCACGGTATCCGGTCGTGATCGTGAGCGGCCGGGGGCGCCGAAACGTCGAGGCACTCGTCGGGATCGATGGGCTCGGATACGTCGGGAGCCACGGGTTCGACATCCTCGGACCGAGCGGGTCGAGCGTCGCTCGCGAGATCGCCGCCAACGCGCTGCCCCTCCTCGACACCGCAGAGGTGGAGCTTCGTCAGGCGCTCGAGGGCATCCCGGGAGCGCTCGTGGAACGCAAGCGCTTCGGGATCGCGGTGCACTTCCGCCTCGTCGCCGATGCGGCCTTCGGGCAGATTGAGCAAGCCGTGCAAAACGTTCTCTCCACTCGGGACGGCCTGCGGCGCGCCGAGGGCAAGAAGGTGATCGAGCTTCGGCCCGACGTCGACTGGGACAAGGGGTGTGCGGTGCTGTGGCTACTCGAAGAGCTCGGCCTCGACGACGCACACGCGATCCACATCGGCGACGATCTCACGGACGAGACGGTCTTCGCCGCCGTCGCGGACCGGGGCACGGGGATCTTCGTCGGCAACGACGATCGGCCGACGGCCGCGACATTCCGGCTCGACGATACGAAGCAGGTCGGAGAGTTCCTCGACCGGCTTACGGTCGCCTGAGGCGCCGTGGCCGGCGACGCAGCCCCGGCGTGGTACTTCCCTGTGCGCGAGGCCACCTACCAGATGGAAGCGGGCCTTCAGCGCTTCGGGATCGACTTCGGAAACGGAGAGGTCGATCAGCAGTTCTTCCAGATCGATCGCGAGGCGGCGCGATACGAAGCGGCGAAGGCGGCCGTTCCAAAGGCGCGAGCCGGTGTCCTCGATCGCGGCGACGACGAACAGTCCGCGCACCGGACCGTTCTCCACTGGATGAGAGAGCGGCTTGCGGCCGAGCACCCCGGTCGCGTCGTGGCCAGCCTCCCCGCGAACGACTTCGCTCGGGACTACGCGGACATCGCCGCGTCGATCCAGGAGGACTTCACGGTTCTGTACCGCAATCCGTCTACGGGAACCGAGTCCGCGATCGCCGTATTCGTCGCGCTTCCCACCGGCTGGCGCCCCGAGCGCATCCTCGGCGCGTCCTTCGCTCAGATCCACGCACCGGTTCCCGAGTTCGCCGACGACGATCTGCAATCGAGATCATTGGTTTCGAGCATGATCGACCGGGGCCCCTACGTGCGCTTCGTGTGGAGCGTGACCGCGGACGACGGCCTCGACCACCACCCGGAAGAAGGACGCCGCGGCGACTGGCGTGCGGACGGTCGCGGGTGGCTCCGCGTCGAGCGGCAGGTCACGGTGCCGTTTCGCGCAGAGCACGCCTCCCTCTTCCTGATCCGCGTCTACCTCTACCCGTTCGAGGAGCTTCCGAGAGCCCAGCGGCGGACCTTGCACGAAGCACTCGGGGCCATGCCACCCAAGATCGCCCGGTACAAAGGGCTCCACTCAGATTCGCGGGACATCGCACGGAGCCTCCTGTTGGATTAACAGCAAGGGATGCCGAACGAACTCATCAAGAAGGGGCTGCTCGATCTCGAGCTCGCCATCGCCGCCAAGGACATCACGCCTTCGGACCTGGTGGAGGCCTATCTCGGCGAAATCGAGGCCCACAACGAGCGCCTGAACGCCTACGTGACGGTCACCGCGGACCGGGCGCGCGAAGAGGCGAAGGCACTCACCGAGGAACTCGCCACAACCGGCCCGCGCGGTCCTCTGCACGGCATCCCGTTCGCGGTGAAGGACTTGATGGACACCGAAGGCGTCCGAACGACCTACGGGTCGGCGATCTTCTCAGATCACGTGCCTACCGCCGACGCCGAACCCGTTCGACGACTCCGCACGGCCGGCGCGATCATGCTCGGCAAGACGAACACCCACGAGTTCGCGTGCGGTGCGACCACGAACAACCCGCACTACGGACCGACTCACAACCCCTGGAAGCAGGGCCACATCCCGGCCGGCTCGAGCGGCGGGTCTGCGGCGGCGGTGGCTGCGGGAATGGCACCGCTCGCGACCGGATCGGACACGGGCGGATCCGTCCGGATGCCCGCGGCGGCCTGTGGCGTCGTCGGCCTCAAGCCGACCTGGGGACGGGTCAGCCTGCGCGGGACCTTCCCGATGGATCCGACGTTCGACCACGTCGGTCCGATCGCGCGCACCGCACGGGACTGTGCGATCGCCATGAACACGATGGCCGGCTTCGATTCGAAGGATCCCTGGTCCCCGCCCGCGCGTTCCGAAGAAGACTTCACCCGGCTCCTCGGCCGCAAGATGAAGGGTCGCAAGATCGGGTACGACCCGAGCTTCTGCCCCGTTCCGGTTCAGCCGGCCGTGTGGGCGAACCTCGAGAAAACGCTCCACGCTTTCGAAGAGCTCGGGTGTGAGATCGTCGAGGTGAAACTCCCCGAAGCGGACGAGGTGATGCAGGCCGGCTTCACTCTCATCGCGGCCGGCACCTCCTACTCACACCGGAACCTGTTGCCGGAGAACAAGGACAAGTATGGCGCGGACGTGCGGGGGCTCCTCGAATCCGGCGCGGGGGCGAGCGGCCAGATGGTGCTCGACGCCCAACACCGACGGGCCGCACTCACACGGGAGTTCGAAAACGTGGTGACCTCTCAGGTGAGCGCCCTGGTGCTCCCGACGATCGGCCTCGAAGCCCCTCGCATCGGAGAGGAAACCATCAACCTCGAAGGCGAGACCATCGATGTAACCCTCGCCATGGCCGGGTACACGATGGTCCACAACACCACCCAGCTCCCAACCCTCTCCGTCCCCAGCGGCCTCGGCCCAAACGGCCTCCCCACCGCCATCCAAATCACCACCGCCCCCGGCGAAGACACCCTAGCCCTGGGCCTAGGCGACGCCTTGGGGACGTTGGTTAGTCTCGGCGATTTTGTTTAGTCGCCGCGACCGGGAGCGCAGACTGCGGAGCGGCTGGAACGGCGACTAAACAAAATCGC